>JALEYA010000208.1 GCA_022779945.1 Oscillospiraceae bacterium
GCCGAGAACGAGAATGACCACCTGTCAGAAGTGTATCCGCACGCCCGATATTGAAAGAGTCGGCATAACGGCACGTCACGGCACATATTTTGAAATGCTCGGCAACTTCTCTTTCGGCGACTATTTCAAGCACGAAGCGACCGCATGGGCATGGGAATTCTGTACAAAAGTCATGGAAATGCCGGTTGATAAGCTTTGGGTCACGATTTATGAGGAGGACGACGAGGCGTTTGACATCTGGACAAAGGAAGTCGGTGTGGATCCGTCAAGAATCGTCCGTCTCGGAAAAGAAGATAACTTCTGGGAGCACGGCTCGGGTCCGTGCGGTCCTTGCTCAGAGATTTATTTCGACCGGGGCGAAAAGTACGGCTGCGGCTCTCCGACCTGCGGACCGGGCTGTGACTGCGACCGCTATACGGAGTTCTGGAACCTTGTTTTCACGCAGTTTGATAACGACGGCAACGGCAATTACAGCCGTCTCAAGTCCTGCAACATCGACACCGGTATGGGACTTGAAAGACTTGCGTGCATCATGCAGGGCGTAGACAACCTTTTCGAGGTTGATACCGTCCGCAACATTATGAAGCACGTCATCGATATCGCAGGAGTCAACTATCACGACGACGAGAAGAAGGATATCTCGCTTCGTGTTATCACCGACCATATCCGCAGCACCACCTTTATGATCAGCGATGGTATTATGCCGTCAAACGAGGGCAGAGGCTACGTTTTAAGACGGCTACTTCGCCGTGCCGCTCGTCACGGTAAGCTTCTGGGCATCAACCGTCCGTTCCTTTACGAGGTCTGCGAAACCGTTATCAAGGAAAACGAAAGCGCGTACCCGAACCTTGTTGAAAAGCATGACCTGATTGTCAAGGTCATCAAGTCTGAGGAAGAAAGCTTTGCCAAGACCGTTGACACCGGACTTCAGATGCTCAACACTTTAATCGATAATCTCGACGGCAAGGTGCTTTCCGGTGCCGACGCTTTCAAGCTTCAGGATACCTATGGCTTCCCGATCGACCTGACAAAAGAGCTTCTTGCCGAAAAAGACTTAAGCGTTGACGAGGAAGAATTTAAACGTCTTGTGGAAGAAAACCGAAAAATGGCTCGTGCCGCCCGGAAGGACGCCGGCGCAGAAGCGTGGAAGAGCAGCGGAAACGTGACCAAAGGAATCGCAAAAACCGATTTTGTCGGTTATGAAACGCTTGCAAGTGAAGGCAAGGCTATTGCTGTTATCGTTGACGGCGAAAAGGCGGATTTCGTTTCCGAAAATCAGGATGCCACGCTCGTTCTTGACCGTACCCCGTTTTACGGCGAAAGCGGCGGACAGGTAGGCGATACCGGTGTAATCGCCTGTGGCGATGCTTCTTTTGAAGTCGTTGCGACAACAAAGACTCCTGACGGTGTATTCCTTCACCACGGACGGCTTGTCAGCGGTGAAAGCCTTGCCGTGGATTGTGCCGTTACGGCAAAGGTCGATGCCGATAAGAGAAACGCAATCAAGCGTAACCATACGGCGGCGCATCTTCTTCAGGCGGCACTGCGCAAGGTTCTCGGTACCCACGTTGAACAGGCAGGACAGCTTGTTGATGCAAACCTTGTCCGCTTTGACTTTACGCATTTCTCCGCTCTTACCAAGGAAGAAATTGCCGAGGTTGAAAGACTTGTTAACGAAGTCATCCTTTCAGCCGTTCCGGTTGAAACCAAGGAAATGCCGATTGAAGATGCAAAGAAAATGGGTGCGATGGCACTGTTCGGCGAAAAGTACGGTGATACCGTCCGTGTCGTAAAGATGGGTGATTTTTCGGTTGAGCTTTGCGGCGGTACACACGCCGAAAACACAGGCAATCTCGGACTGTTCAAGATTGTTTCCGAATCCTCCGTTGCCGCAGGCGTCAGAAGAATCGAAGGTGTCACGGGTCTGAATTCTCTTTCTTATCTGAACGCAAGCCTTGAAACGCTTTCCAACGTTGCCGCAACGCTGAAAACTTCGAATGTAAAAGACGTTGAAGTGAAGGCGGTTTCGGTGATGGCTGATTTGAAAGCTAAGGATAAGGAGCTTGAAAAGCTTTCGGGCGAAATTGCCAATATCAAGGCAAAGTCGATGCTTGAAAACGCCGAAGAAGTCGGCGGGGTCAAGGTTGTCACCGCCATGCTCAGCGACACGACCGTTGACGAGATGAGAAAGATGTGCGATCTCATCCGAAGCAAGGGCGAAGAATACGTCGGCGTTGTCGGCGGAATTCAAAAAGCCAAGGGTACAGGCAATATCTGCGTCTGCTGCGGTAAGACAGCCGTTTCGCTCGGTGCTCATGCCGGCAATATCGCAAGAGAAACCGCAAAGCTTGCCGGCGGTTCCGGCGGCGGAAAGCCCGACAGCGCCATGGCAGGTGCGAAGAATGTTGACGCTTTGCCGGAAGCTGTGAAAAAGGCTTGTGAAATTGTCAAAGCTATGTTAAAATAAATCAGTCAGCTTTCCCTGCCGTCCTTTCGGCAGGGGGAAGCGATTTTACAAGGAGGACTATTTATGGACTGCATATTCTGTAAAATTGCTAACGGAGAAATTCCGTCAACCAAGGTCTATGAGGACGAAACGGTTGTTGCCTTTAACGACCTGAATCCGCAGGCTCCGGTACACATTCTGATTATCCCGAAGCAGCATATTCCTTCGGCGGCTCAGATCAACGAAACCAACAGCGCAGTTGTCGCTCATATCTTTGAGGTTGCCGCAAGACTTGCTAAAGAAATGAAGCTTGATAACGGCTTCCGGATCGTCAATAACTGCGGAGACGACGCAGGTCAGACGGTGCATCATCTTCATTTCCATCTTTTAGGCGGCTCACCGTTGGGTCTTACCTTCGGCAGTGCCGAATAATCAAGCAAACATTATTTCAATAAGGAAAGTGAAATACAAATGGAAACATATAAAATGACGATTGCCGGACTTGAAAGGGAGCTTCCTCTCTGCCCGGTCAGCGAGCATCTCGATATCGCCGCTTTTATCATCTTCGGCGATGTTGAAATTACGGTTGCGGCGGCGACCGAGCTTTTAAAAAAATGCCCGGAGTTTGATTACATCATCACCCCGGAAGCGAAGGGTATCCCTCTTGCCTACGAAATGGCAAGACAGTCGGGTAAGCCGTACTTTATTTGTCGTAAGGGGGTCAAGGTCTATATGAAAGACCCGGTTTGCGTCAACGTGCGTTCCATTACGACGCAGAAGGAACAGACCGTTTACCTTGACGGCAACGAGGGCGAAAAAATCCGCGGCAAGCGTGTTCTGATTCTTGATGATGTTATCAGTACGGGCGAATCTCTTGCCGCCGTTGAACAGCTTGTCGAAAAGTTCGACGCCGAAATCGTCGGACAGGCGGCAGTTCTCGCCGAGGGTGATGCGGCAGACAGAGACGATATTATTTTCCTTGAAAAACTGCCGGTATTCCCGAAATAATCTGAATCAGGGACGGATGTTCAAATGAAAAGACCGCTTGCGGTTGTCGGTATTACAATGCTTGTTACGTTGTCGGTTCTGCTTTTGGCTCAATCGCCGTGGCTTTGCGTTGCCGTCAGCGCAGCGGTCATTGTTTTGCTTTTTATCCATTTGATAAAAGGACGAAATTCCAAAGCCGCTTTTATCGAAACCGTTTTAATCAGTATTTCCGTGTCTTGTCTGCTTGTTCTCGCGGCGACGGCATTTATTGAAAATCCGGCCATAACGAATATATCCGAAAAGCGTCTGGTCAAGCTTCAAATAACCGACTATCCGACCGAAAATAACGGCAGATATTATTTTAAAGCTAAAATACTCGATTCAGACAGTCTTATGAAGCCGAATGTGCGGCTGTCGCTTTCGAAGTCGGACGAGCTTGCCGATGTACTCGGACCGGGTGATAAAATTGAATACACGGGGAAGGTCTATCGGATTTCCGTAAAAAACAAGGCTGCACAACGGTTCTATAAGAGTAAAAAGATTCTGCTCGGCACTTTTCCTTACGGAAAAATCACGCTGAACGAAAAAGGCAGACACGGCTTGTCCTATCTTATCAAAAACGAAAGGCGAAGAGTCAAAAATATTGTTTTAAAGAGCTTTGAACCCGATACTGCGGGTCTGGTGATTGCCGTTTTGCTCGGGGATAAAAGCTTTATTTCGGATGAGTGCTATTCGCATTTCAAATCGGCCGGCGTCGCCCATATAATGGCGGTTTCGGGGCTTCATCTTTCGATATGGATTCTTTTCGTTATGCGTGCGGTCGGCTTCGCGGGTTTCGACGAAAGAAAAGCGGCGGTCGTTTTGTTGGGCTTTACCGCGCTGATTATGGCTTTTGCCGATTTCAGCGGCTCCGTCATGCGGGCAGGGTTTATGATGCTTTTGTACTTGCTCGGACAGGCAATCGGTAAACAGACCGATCCGCTTGAATCTCTTGGCTTTTCCGCCGTTGTAATTCTTCTTCTCAATCCGTATGCCTGCCTGAATCTGAGCTTTCTTCTGTCTTTTTCGGCGACGCTTTCCATCATTGTTTTTGTGCTTCCCGTTTCGCAATTGTTGCTTTCAAAGCTTCGGAAGAAAATCAGGAGCACTGCGGTTCAATTTGTTTTGGAAGCGGTTATTGACTGCGCGCTGACGAGCTTTTTTGTCAGTGTGTTTACCTTGCCGATCTCGGCTTTGAGCTTTGGGTATATATCCACCGTCGGGATACTCGGAAATCTGATGCTTTTGCCTGTTATTACCCTGTTTGTTGTGCTTTCGGGTCTGGCGGTGATATTTTATGCGGTGCCCGTTATATCGGAAGTTCTCATATTCATTGTTTCGGCGGGTGCAAAGTACTTTCTGAACGCGGTGTCGTTTTCGGGTTCGTCCGATTTTTCGGTTTATCGGTTCCATACCGAAACGGTATGGCTCTGGATCGTCAACACGCTTGTGTTCTTTGTACTGTTGTACACGGCAATCCGAAAAGAAAAGAGGGTACTTTATTTTTCGGCGGTCGTCTTTCTTCTCGTAAGCTTTTCGACCGCGGCTTTGGTCGATTCGTACCAGGAAAAATCAAGCTATTGTGTAACCGTTCACGATGTCGAAAACGGACTTGCTGTCTCGGTGTCACACCGGAAAAACAATATTTTGCTGATTGAAAGCTGCGACAACTATCATGCCGGTTTTATCAGAAGAAGCCTAGAAGAGCAGGGAGATACGGTTGAAACAGCAGTGGTTCTCGGTAAAAATGCCGATGCCGCCGCACTGCTTAACGAAGTTTCGGCCGAACGAATTATAACAAAGGACAACGATTTCTCGTCGTTTTCTCCCGCAAATCGGGTAAAGGCAATTGATTCAGAGTCTGTTTCAACGGACGAAAACTGCAGGATCAGCATTACAGACGCAGGAGCCGTTATTGAAATTTACGGTAAGCGATTCGTTATATCGGAAGAATTATCCGAATCCGATGCGATGATTACAACCAATCCCGGAATTGCCCTTGATAATCCAATAAAAACCGATATAATAGTATCATCGGATCAATCCGTAGCCGATGCTTTTTCGACAGCAAATGACTCGGATATTACGATTCGGGTCGGGAAAAACGGAAAATACACTTTGAAAGGAGAAAATGAATGGCGGTATTTGATGAGAAGCAGTTAAGACAACATATAAGAAGCGGTGAATTTTTCAAGGTGTATCTGATTTATGGTGACGAAGCGTATCTCAAGCAGTATTATTCCGAGCTTCTTGTGAAAAAGAACGTTGACGAAAGCTTCGCGGCGTTCAATTATGAGATGTTTCAGGGGGCAGGGCTTGACCTTCGTGATGTGTATGAGCGCGCTTCCCTGATGCCGATGATGAGCGAAAAAAGGGTCGTCGCCGTTGATGATTATAAGCTTGATTCCATGAATGAAAAGGAACTGAAAACAATGGAGGACGTTTTTTCGTCGCTTCCCGAAAGTACAGTTCTGATTTTTCGTCAGGGAAATGTCGGAATTTCGAAAAAGACGGGGAAAAAGGTGATTTCTCTTTTTGATAAGTTCGGAGCGGTCTGTGAACTGAACCGCCGAAAGGGAATGGAGCTGATAAAACCTTTGATATCCTCGGCGAAGAAGCAGGGCTGTGCACTGGAAACGAATGTTGCGCAGTATCTTGTTTCTTGTGTCGGCGATGACTTCAATGTGCTGATTAATGAACTTTCAAAGGTCTGTCATTATGTCGGTGAGGGCGAAATCAAAAAGTCAGATATTGATGCGGTCTGCGTCAAGACGCTTGATGCCAAGGTGTATAATCTGACAAAAGCGCTGATGTCGAACGACTTTACGAAAGCGTATGAGGTTTTCGACACTCTTCTTCGCCAAAAGACGGAACCGCAGTATATCCTCGGTGCCATTATCGGCTCTTACGTCGATCTGTACCGTGCGGCTGTCGCCGTTTATTCGGGCAGACAGGTGAGTGAACTTGCAGGCTGTTTCAGTTACAAGGGCAGGGAGTTTGTACTGTCCAATGCCGCAAGAGACTGCAAAAAGATAGGGCTTGACCGGCTTCGCCTTTGTCTTGAGGAACTGTCAAAAGCCGATATGAAACTGAAAAGAAGTTACGACTCGGGCAGACTGGTCATCGAACAGCTGATGGTGAAACTGCTTCTGATTACGGCGGGGGAAAAGGTATGATAAAGCTTGACAGACCTGTAATTGTTGAAGGAAAATATGACGTGATTAAGCTTTCGAACATTATCGACGGACTGATTATCAAAACCGACGGGTTCGGCATTTTTAAAGACAGCGAAAAGCAAAAGCTGATCAGACGGCTTGCGAACGAAAAGGGAATTATTGTTCTGACCGACAGCGATTCGGCAGGCTTTGTGATACGGAATTTCATTTCCTCATGCGTTCCGAAAGACAAAATCATCAACGTCTATATTCCCGATCTTTTCGGAAAGGAAAAGAGGAAAACCGAACGGTCAAAAGAAGGGAAGCTCGGCGTTGAGGGTGTACCGGAGCCGGTGATACTTGACGCTTTCCAAAAAGCAGGCGTCACGGCAAGCCCGACGGAAGAAAAACGTCGGCTGATTACAAACGTTGACCTTTATGAATACGGCCTTTCAGGCAGGGAAAACAGCAGTCAGAAGCGGAAAAAGCTTCTTTCGGCACTGGCTCTGCCCGAAAGAATGTCAACCTCGTCGCTTGTGAAAATACTCAACTCATTTGTCACATACGAAGAATTCATGAAAAAAGTAAAGGAGATCGAAAGATGAGAATAGGACACGGATACGATGTACATAAGTTTGCCGAAGGCAGAAAGCTGATTTTAGGCGGAGTGGAGATTCCGTTTGAAATGGGTCTTTTGGGACATTCGGATGCCGATGTTTTGCTCCACGCAATTTCCGATGCACTTCTTGGGGCATCGGCTCTCGGTGATATCGGACTGTTGTTTCCCGATACCGACCCGCAGTATGAGGGCGCAGACAGCATTCAGCTGTTAAGGCGGGTTTGCCGTAAGGTGAGGGAAGCCGGGTTTGAAATCGAAAACGTGGACGCTACCGTGCTCGCCCAGCAGCCGAAGCTTCGCCCTTATATTGACGATATGCGGGCCATGATTTCTGCGGCTCTCGGTATTGACATCGACTGTGTAAGCGTCAAGGCGACCACCGAGGAGGGCTTGGGCTTTACCGGACGAAAAGAGGGCATTTCTGCTCATGCAGTCTGCTTGCTCAAATAACGAAACGTTTTTATAGGGCGGAAAAATACAGCGGTCAGACTTTGTTTCCTGACCGCTGATTCTCATTTTATCATTTCTTCAAATTCCTGCTCGGTGATGACACGGATGCCGAGCGCATTGGCTTTGACTAATTTCGAGCCTGCATCTTCGCCGGCAAGCACAATTCCCGTCTTTTTCGAAACCGAGGACGAAACCTTGCCGCCTCTTTCTTCGATGATGGCCGAAGCCTCGCTTCTTGTAAAGCGGGAAAGCGTGCCCGTAAGAACGAATGTGATGCCGTTGAAGCGGTTGTCAACCGTTTCCCTCTGACTTTTCATGTTGACGCCGCAGTCTTTCAGAAGTCCGATCAGCTCCCGGCTTTCGGGAAGCGTGAAAAATTCCTCAACGCTTTTTGCCATGATTTCGCCGAAACCGTCAATTTCAGCGATTTGTTCAGCCGAAGCGTTCATCAGCGACTCCATATCGCCGAAGTGTTCGGAAAGAAGCTTAGCGGCTTTTTGCCCGATGTGACGGATTCCGAGAGCGAAAACCAAGCGGGAAAGGTCATTTTCCTTTGACTTTTCGGCCGCGGCTATCAGATTGTCCGCACTTTTTTCGCCCATGCGCTCAATTTGTGCGATGTCTTCTTTTTGAAGCCGATAAATATCCGAAGCTTTTTTGATAAGTCCCTTTGAAATGAGCGTTTCGAGTACCGCTGTACCCAGACCTTCGATGTCCATAGCATCTCTCGAGCAAAAATGAATCATATTGCGAAGAAGTTGACTCGGACAGTCGGGATTCAGACACCGGACAGCCGCTTCGCCCTCCTCCCGGACAGTTTCACTTCCGCAGGAGGGACAGACCGTAGGCATTTTGTACGGCTCGGAGTTTTCGGCGTGTCCGGTTACCGAAACGACCTCCGGAATAATGTCGCCGGCTTTTCGGATAATGACCCGATCCCCGATCCGGATGTCCTTTTCGCTGATAAAATCCTGATTGTGGAGCGTGGCACGGCTGACGGTGGTTCCCGCAAGAAGTGTCGGTTCAAAAATGCCGGTGGGTGTCAATACACCGGTCCTTCCGACATTGATTTCGATGTCGAGAAGTGTGGTTTCCTTTTCCTCGGGCGGATATTTGAACGCAAGCGCCCATTTCGGGAACTTTGACGTAGAGCCCATGGCTCTTCTTTGGCCGAAATCGTTTACCTTGATGACTGCACCGTCAATGTCGAATGCGAGTGTGCCTCTGGACTGACCGATACGGTCGATTTCTTCGAGTGCTTCGTCGATATTGCTGCACTCGGTGTAAAACGGCACGGTGTGAAAGCCGAGACTTTTCAAAAAGTCAAGCGACTGACGATGACCTGTGATTTCGGCGCCGTTTATTCTCTGAATGTTGAAAACGAATATATCAAGCTTTCTTTTTGCCGTAACTTTCGGGTCCTTTTGCCGCAGTGAACCGGCGGCGGCGTTTCTCGGGTTTTTGAACGGCTTTTCGTCGTGAAGCTCCTGCTCGGCGACAAGCGAAAGAAAGACCGACTTCGGCATATATACTTCGCCTCTGACCTCAAGAAGCGGCAGGGCAGTGCTCAGTACTTTCGGGATTGACGGAATCGTCATAAGGTTTGCCGTGATATCCTCGCCGACAAGACCGTCGCCTCTGGTTGAACCGCGGACAAATTTTCCGTTTTCGTATTCGAGACTGACGGAAAGACCGTCGATTTTCGGCTCGACAACATATTTTGCGTCCGTGAAGCTGTCCTTGACCCGCTTGTCGAAAGCGTAAACATCTTCTCTGTTGAAGCCGTCCTGAAGGCTTTCCATCGGAACTTCATGCCGGACGGGGGAAAACTGCGCATTGGCTTTTCCGCCGACTCTTTTTGTCGGAGAGTCGGGGACGGAAAGCGACGGAAACTGCTCTTCAAGCGTAATCAGTTCCTGCATCAGTCGGTCGTATTCAAAATCATCGATTTCCGGTGCGTCATTTTCGTAGTATTTTTTATTGTGATAATTTATGATTTCACGAAGCTCAGCGGCTCTTTTTTCTGCAATTGTACTGTCCATATTCAACCTCCCGATAATCATTACAACTATTTTACCACATTATTACAGATTTTTCATCTGATTTTCATTTTTTCTTCAAGATTGCTGTTGCAAAAGAAGTAATAATCATATATAATTCAAATCGAAAAAGTATATAAAACGAAAGGCGAATGATTATGGAAAACCAGCAAACCAATAAAATTTCTGCCGGTACGATCGTGATGATTGTGATTACAACGCTCGCTCTTGTCAGCGTTTTTGTCACCTGCGCTTTTACCGTCTCAAAAGGAAATATTGTTCCGATCAATAATTCCGCTGTCGTTACCGATCCGCAGGAAACAGAACCGCTTGTCCCCGTTAAGGAAAAAACCGTCACAATCGGCTCGACCGGTGATGTTCTGATCCATAAGCCGCTTCTTGAGGCGGCGTATTCCTCCGCAACCGGTAGTTATGATTTCAACAATATTTTCACCTATTGTTCGCCGTACATGAAACGGTGTGATTATTTCGTAGCAAATCTTGAAACGACGCTTGCCGGTACGGAAAACGGACGAAAGTATTCGACGTATCCGCTGTTTAACTCCCCGGACAGCATTGCCGATGCTTTGAAAAATGCCGGTGTTGACTGCCTTTTGACCGCGAATAATCACTGCTACGATTCTTCGGCTCTCGGTGTGACAAGAACACAGCAGATTGTCAGGGAAAAAGGCTTCGATTACGTCGGAACCCGCACAAGCGAACAGGGGGCAAAGTATTTTGTCAAAAATATCGGCGGAATCAAATTCGGCTTTACCTGTTATACTTACGAGACCGATCCGCCGCAAGCAGGAAGGAAAGCACTGAACGGAATCCTTGTCGATACGGAAACCGCACCGCTTGTCAACTCCTTTGATTATAATAATCTTGAGGCGTTTTATACTGACCTGAAAAGCCAGCTTTACGCCATGAAAAAGAGAGGTGCCGATGTACTTGTCGTCTATCTCCATTGGGGCATCGAATACAGCCTTTCCGAAAACGATTATCAAAAGAATATCGCCCAGAAGCTTTGCGATATGGGTGTCGACGTGATTATCGGCGGACATCCGCACGTTGTTCAGCCTGTTGACCTTATTTCTTCTACGACTTCTTCGCATAAGACTGTTTGCGTCTATTCAATGGGCAACATGGTTTCGAACCAGAGAAGACAGTATATGCCCATCAAGGACGGACATACAGAAGACGGAATGTTCTTTACAATGAGCTTTTCCCGTTACTCCGACGGAAGTGTTGTTTTCGAAAGAATCCGGGTAATTCCGACATGGATTCATCTTTATCAGGAAGGCGGAAAGAATGTTTTCGCTATTGTTCCGCTCAGTTCCGATCTTGATTCGAAAGCGGATGCGCTCGGACTGAATAAATCGTCAACCGGTCTTGCACTGGCAAAAGGCTCTTATGAAAGAACAAGAAAGCTTGTCGGTGCAGGTGTCAGAAAATGTAATGCGTATCTTGCGTCTCTTCCGAGACCGGACGAGGAGGCAACAACGGCATTGACCGGTACGGAAAGTACGACCGATGTCGCCGCATAAAGCCGAGAATAAGCCGCTGTGTGATTTTCCATACAGCGGTTTTCGTTTCGGTCGGTTTTCGTTAAAAATTTTCATTTTATCCTTTGAAGTTGGCTCTTTTTTATTGAATATTGATTTTGGTTGTGTTATACTTGCTGTATCTGTGATATAGACGTCACAAATCTTCAATTTGTATGATTTTGTCGTCGGTTCACTTAAATTCAAAAATCTACGGAGGAATTTTAATGAAGCAGTTAAACATCGGAATTATCGGCGCGGGTCGAATCGGTAAGGTACATCTCAAGTCGATTACATACAATGTACCGAACGCAAAGGTTCTCGGCATCACGGACGTTTTTAAGGATGGACTTCAGGCTCTTGCCGACGAATACGGCGTAGAAAAGGTTTATGACAGCTATAAGGATATGCTCCGGGATCCCGAAATCGACGCAGTTCTTGTCTGCTCGTCAACCGATACCCATGCGGATATCTCCATCGAAGCCGCGAAGGCAGGCAAACACGTTTTCTGTGAAAAGCCGGTTGACCTGACCCCGGAAAAGGTTCAGGCGGTTATCGATACCGTGAAAGAAGCAGGTGTGAAGCTTCAGGTCGGCTTCAACAGACGCTTTGACCATAACTTTGCGCACATCAGAGAGCTGATTAATGAAGGTAAGATCGGAAAGCTTGAGCTTGTCAAGATTACGTCCCGTGACCCCGAGCCGCCGTCAGCGGAATATGCCGCCGTTTCAGGCGGAATCTTCCTTGACATGACGATTCATGATTTCGATATGGCTTGCTTCATCGCAGGCAGTGAGGTTGAAGAAATCTATGTCAATGCGACCTGCCTTGTTGACCCGGCAATCGGGGAAGCCGGCGACGTTGACACCGCTATTATCAACCTGAAATTCAAAAACGGTGCTCTCGGCGTAATTGATAACAGCCGCCGTGCCGCTTACGGCTATGACCAGAGGGTGGAAGCCTTCGGTTCCCTCGGCGCTGCTGTTGCCGCTAACGACACCCCGACAAATGTCACCCTCATGAACGCCGATGGTGTTATGACCGATAAACCGCTTTACTTCTTCCTTGAAAGATATATGCAGTCGTTCCGTGACGAAATGATTCAGTTTGTTGACGCAGTTCAGAACGACAAGCCGACCCCGACCACCGGTACGGACGGTCAGAATGCAATCCTGATCGCTCTTGCGGCGAAGAAATCCGTAAAAGAGGGCAGACCCGTTAAAATTTCTGAAATTCTGTAAAGAGGTGTTTTATAATGCATATCAGAGGACCCAAGGATTTTCCTTACGGTTACAATGAAATCACAACCATGGACAACGCCGAACAGGGCGCCATGATGGACTTCGGTATTCTCCGCATGAAGGACGGCGACGTTTTTTCCGAAGGTCAGCATCTTGAAAGAGTCTATCTTTTCACCTACGGCAAGGCGACCGTTGAATTTGATGGTAATACGGTAGAAATTGAAAGACCGAACTGCTTTGATTATGACCCGTGGGTGCTTCATGTTCCGAACGATGTCGAAATTAAAATTACGGCGCACGGCGAAAGCGAATGGTGCGTTCACCGTACAGACAACGAAAAGACCTTTACGCCGAAGCTTTATACTCCCGAGGAGTGCAGAAGTGAACAAAGAGGTAAGGGTACGATGCGTGAGGCTTCCACAAGAATCGTTAGAACCGTCTTTGACCAGTCGAACGCACCGTATTCGAATTTCGTTATCGGTGAGGTAATCGGCTATCCGGGCAAGTGGAGCAGCTATCCGCCGCACAATCATCCTCAGCCGGAGGTCTATTTCTATAAATTCAACCCCGAAAACGGCTACGGTTTCGCCGAGCTTGACGAGGATATCATCAAGACACATCAGAACTCGACTGTTCTGATCACCAAGGGCGAAACGCATCCGCAGACCACCGCTCCGGGCTATGCGATGTGGTATCTTTGGACGATCCGCAACCTTGACGGAAATCCGTATATCACGCCGTATTTTATTCCCGAGCATCTTTGGGTGACAAAAGAAGAGAACGAAAAGAAAATCTGGCCGCCCGAAGATTAATTTGACTGAAAAGGAGAAAACAGCATGAAACTTACAATGGCGCAGGCTCTTGTCAAGTTCCTTGACAATCAGTATGTCTGCTTTGACGGAAAGGAAACGAAGTTCGTCAACGGAATCTTCGGTATTTTCGGTCACGGCTGTGTTGTCGGAATCGGTCAGGCTCTTGAACAGGGCGGACACAGCCTTACTTATTATCAGGGTCATAACGAGCAGGGCATGGCGCACGCCGCCATCGCTTTTGCGAAACAGAAAAACAGACGTGAAATTATCGCCTGTACCTCGTCAATCGGTCCGGGTGCTCTCAATATGGTTACCGCTTGCGGCACCGCAACGGCGAACCGGATTCCGCTTCTGGTGCTTCCCGGCGACACCTTTGCCTGCCGTCAGCCCGACCCGGTTTTACAGCAGGTGGAACAGCCGACAAGTTATAAAACCACCGCAAACGACGCTTTCAAAGCCGTCTGCAAATATTGGGACAGAATCGAAAGACCCGAACAGCTTATGACCGCCTGCCTGAACGCCATGCGTGTGCTGACCGATCCCGCCGAAACGGGTGCTGTCTGCCTTGCTATGCCGCAGGACGTTGAAGCCGAAGCTTTCGATTATCCCGATCACTTCCTTTGTAAGCGTGTGTGGTACATGGACAGACGTGTGCCGACCGACAGAGAAATCGACGCAGCCGTTGAAATGATCCAAAACGCCGAAAAGCCGCTTATGGTTGTCGGCGGCGGCGTGACCTATTCCGAAAGCTACAAGGCCGCTCTTGACTTTGCCGAAAAGTATGATATCCCGATCGGCGAAACGCAGGCAGGCAAGGGACAGATTCCATGGGATCATCCGCTGAATATGGGCGGTATCGGCGTAACGGGCGCGGGAAGCGCCAACCGTCTTGCGAAGCAGGCTGATCTTGTGATTGCTGTCGGTACAAGACTGACCGACTTTACGACCTGCTCAAAGTGGGGCTTCCAGAATCCGGATGTCAAAATGCTTTCGATCAACGTCAGCTCTTTTGACGCTTTCAAAATGGACAGCACGGCTGTTATTGCCGACGCTAAGCTTTCGCTTGAAGCGATTATGAATAAGCTTGACGGCTACAAATCCAAGTGGGGTGACGAGCCGAAAAATGCTCAGGCGGAGTTCTTCAAGGAAATTGACCGCTGTTATTCGGTTGAGCTTCCGAACGGTTTTTCACAGACAAGAGCCCTCGGAATCATCAATGAGGGGATCGCTCCCGATTCCATCGCCATCACCGCTTCGGGCTCACTTCCCGGCTGTATGCAAAGAATCTGGAAATCGCATGCGCCGTACACCTATCACGTTGAATACGGTTTCTCCTGCATGGGATACGAAATCTGCGGCGCACTCGGTGCCAAGATTGCCGCCCCCGATAAGGAAGTATATGCCATGGTTGGTGACGGCAGCTTCTTAATGCTTCACAGCGAGCTTTACACCGCCGTTCAGGAGGGCAAGAAAGTGAATATCATGCTCTTTGACAACAGCGGCTGGGGCTGTATCGAAAACTTGCAGAACAATCAGGGTACGGACACCTTCGGCACACGCTTCACGAGAAGAAACACCGAAACGGGCATGCTGGACGGTGATGTCATTGTTACCGACTTTGCAAAAATCGCCGAAGGCTACGGCTGTAAGGCTTACCGCTGCTCAACTCCGAAAGAGCTTGAAGAAGCACTTGAGGATTCGAAGAAGCAGACCGTACCGACCTTCTTTGACATCAAGGTCGCTCATAAGTCCATGACCGACGGCTACGATTCGTGGTGGAGAGTCGGCGTTGCCGAGGTTTCAACGAGCAAAACCGTTCAGGACGCTTATGAGGACATGAAAGCAAACATCGAAAAAGCAAGACTTTATTAAAAGAGGAGTTATCAATTTATGCTTAACAAAGATAAGGTTTTTCTTGCAATCGCTCCGATTGCGTGGACAAACGACGACCTGCCCGACCTCGGTGCAGAAAACACCTTTGAACAGTGCGTCAGCGAAATGGCGCTTGCCGGCTTCACGGGCAGTGAAATCGGCAATAAGTACCCGAAGGATGTTGACGTTCTCAAGCACAAGCTTGACGTTCGCGGCATGAGAATCTGCAACGCATGGTTTTCGTCGCTTCTTCTTTCCGAGGGCTATGACGCAACGATTGAAGCGTTTATCAAGCACAGAGATTTTCTCCACTCTCTCGGTGCCAAGGTCATTGGTGCCTCCGAGCAGGGAAACAGCATTCAGGGCAAGCCCGTCAGCATCTTCGGCGAAAAGCCGGTCTATACCGACGAGCAGTGGGCATTGATTGCAAAAGGCTTTAACAAAATGGGCGAACTTGCAAGAGAAAAGGATATGTACTTCACGGTTCATCATCACATGGGAACCGGTGTTCAGACCGCCGAAGAAATTGACAAGCTGATGGAGATCACCGATCCGGATCTCGTCTATCTTCTTTTCGATACCGGTCATCTTTCTTTCAGCGGTGAAGACGTAGTCGGCGTTCTCAAAAAGTACGTCAGCCGCATTAAACACGTTCATCTCAAGGACATCCGGAAGAACGTTGTCGAGGACGCTAAGACGAAGGGCTATTCCTTCCTTGACGCAGTCCGTGCCGGTTCGTTCACCGTGCCCGGCGACGGCGACTTTGATTTTACCCCCGTTTTCGATATTCTTGATGAGGCCGGCTATGAGGGTTGGGTTGTTGTCGAAGCGGAGCAGGATCCGGCCAAGGCGAACCCGTTCGAATACGCCGTCAAAGCGAGAAATTATATCCGAGAAAAGACAGGTCTTTAATCTGAACATAACGATCATAAGCCGAGCCCCGAAAGTGAGTTCGGCTTAACTTCTTGAAACTGATTATGGAGAGATACGAATGGAAAACATGAATTTTTATCAGATCACCGATCTGCATCTGTATGCGACAAAGCAAATCGGCTCTCACGGAAAATATTTCGAGGAAAAATGTCACTATGATCAGAAGTGTATGGCGGAATCCGAAGCGATTGTTGACGCTGTGTTCGACAAGCTGATTGCCGATAAAGGCAACGAGGTCATTATCATTTCGGGTGACCTCACGTTTGACGGTGAAAAGCAAAGCCATGACCTGCTTGTGACGAAGCTTGAAAAACTGAAAGCGGCAGGCAAAAAGGTTTACGTCACCTTTGCGACTCATGACTTTTACATGGAGGCAAAAGGGTATGACGATAACGGCACCTTTCCCGTTCCGAAGTACACAAGAGAACAGCTTCGGGAGCTTTACGCTGATTTTGGTTGGAATGAAAAAATAAGCGAGCACGTTCCGTCTTACAGCTACAGCGTAAGACCGTTTAAAGGTGTGCGCTTTCTGATGCTCAACGACGACGGGGACGGGCGGCAGTTCTGCGGTTATTACGACGACTGCCTCGACTGGATACAGGGGCAGGCGGAAGAGGCGAAACAAAACGGCGAGCGTGTTATCGCCGTCACGCATCACCCGGCGATTGCGCCGTCGCTTCTGTATCCGTTGTTTTCGCCGATTGATATGCTCGGCGGACACGAAAGGGCAGTGCCGTTTATGGCGGACTGCGGAATTGAATACATTTTCACGGGCCATACCCATATGCAGTCGATTAAACGGATCGTGACCGATAAGGGCAATAAGCTTTATCATATCAACACGGGCTGTATTACGGCTTATCCGTCACCGATCCGCAAGGTTACTTTCGAAAAAGACGGACTTGACGTCAGAACAGAGCATATTGAAACCTTTGACGGGCTT
Organism: Oscillospiraceae bacterium; assembly: GCA_022779945.1. Taxonomy (GTDB): domain Bacteria; phylum Bacillota; class Clostridia; order Oscillospirales; family Acutalibacteraceae; genus UBA6857. The sequence continues at coordinate 17,081 of JALEYA010000208.1, forward strand.
GGCGACAGAGATATTGAAACGTATATGAAAGACCACTTCCTTTGCCTGTTAAGGGATGCTTTCGACTTTATGGAAAATGATATTGAACAGTTCAAGATGATCGGAAAGCTTGTCAACTTAAGCGAAGAAAAAATCGAAAAGCTCAAGCCGATGTTCTTGCTTGTCGGTAAAATCGTTAACAATCTTACCTTCAAAACGCTCGGACGACTTCTTCTCGTCCCCGGTAAGGTCGATTCGGTCTGTGCGGATTTAAAGGTGAAGGATTTCATGTTGGAAGTGGCCTGTCAGATGTTTTCCGGCGAACGGAAATACACACCGGACACCGTTGAATATCGGGCGTTTATGGCGATTGTTAAGCGCATCGGCTTATTCGTAAAATTGAAA
>JALEYA010000227.1 GCA_022779945.1 Oscillospiraceae bacterium
CGACTTCAAGCATATCCGGGTCGTTCCAACCGCCGGGAGCGGAATATTTATACAGTCTGACCGTAACTTCGTAAATACTCATAATCGATGCCCAGTTCGCTCTGATATCAGGAGTCGTTCTCCAAAGATTACCGGCCTCAAGACCCCATTTCCACGGACGGTTCCAACCCCATTCACAGATCGAGAAAGCAATCGGCTTTTCCTGTGTTCCCGTTTTTTCGGCAAACTGTTTTGTGGCTCTTTTCAGCTCACGGCCCATAAGCTTATATTGAATGGCGGCGCTGTCCATCTTTGAGCCAACGGGATTCGTAAACTCGATATTATTGACGCCTTCTTTGAGTGAGATCACCTGCTGTATTCTTCTGTATCCGTCCGCGGCTCTTGACGCAACGGAATAAAGATGATATTCATCGCTGCTATTGACCATAATACGAAGAAAACGGTCATCGCCTTTTTCCTTTTTAACAGTAAAGGTCAATGCGTATTCGCCGTCAGACGGAACTTCAACGTCAAAGCTTGCAGTGCCGGTGCGGCTGCAAAGACCGATAAGAGATTCGCCGCTGTCGCTTTTCTTGCTTTCATCTGCAACTACTTTTGCTTTGCCGGAAAGACGAAGCTCGCTCGGTTTCAGGGTAAAGAAAGCGGCTTCTCCGAGTTTGGATACTTCAACAAGTGAAATCTTCGGAGCCTGAGACGAAATGGGAACGTTATGACAAAAATCATATTTAAAATATTCGACGCCCCATCTGGCGAAGGTTTCAGCATCGACACGTTCATGTCCGAGACTTGCCGGATAATCTTCACAGGTATGTGAGCCGTTTGAAGAATAAATGCCGAGTTTCAGTCCCTTGCTGTTGACATAGCCGACAAGAGCCGGAATGCCGTTCGGGAAAGTGGCTCTGTCTGACTGAAGCTGTCCGCTGCTGTCTCTTTCGGAAGCCTGCCAGCAGTCATCAATGTTTATGTATTGATATCCGGCCTCCTGAAGTCCGCTGTCATGCATCGCATCGGCAATTTCTTTAATCAGATCTTCACTGATCTTTGTCGCGAAAAGGTTCCAGCTTGACCAGCCCATCGGCGGTGTCATGGAAGTGCCGTTATTATAGTTAACTGTTGCTTTTTGGTTAAGAGTAAGCTTGTTCAGCAGCTTTTTTGCTTCACAGATCGGACAGATATTGTTCTTCTTGTTTTTTGCGGCTGTTCCGGCCGCAGCTGCTGCAGTTACGGTTGCAACCGCAGTGGAAAGGACTTTTTTTGTTTTCATAATCGTTCCTCCTTATAAGGTCTTGCTATTATATCATATCTCTTTGTTTTTATCAACACCGATCGTTGCCGGCTCAGCACTTTCAACCACAGCACAACCATCATGAACCGTGAAACCGACATCAAAACCCGAATAAGACATTTTATAAAGCCGGGACTCATCATCATGGTAAGCCGGTCTCGGATCCTGTTCAAGTGCTTGAGTCAGTCCCGGTATAAGTTCTTTCGGCAAAATTTCCGAAGCACGATCACTGAATGTGACCTTCAGCTTATTAAGGTCAGGATTCAAAGCAAATCCGCTTAAAGCTTCGGGCTTGGAGTCGGAATATACAACATACGGTTTGACATCAAAAATCGGTGTTCCGTCAATCAAATCAGCGCCGGAAACGGATATTACCGGACCGTTTTCCGTATAAAGGTTGATGTTTTCAATCTTCACACAGGACAAACCCAAATGGTTCGGTCTGAACGGAGACCTTGTAGCAAAAACACCCATTCTCTTATTACCTCCAAGCTTCGGCGGTCTGACGGTCGGTGACCAGCTGTCGCTGACGGATTCGGAAAACAGCCAGATAAGCCAGATATGAGAAAAATCCTCAAGACCTCTGAGCGCTGAAGCATCTCTGTATTCCGGTTCAAAGATAATATCGGAAATAATGCTTTGTGTGATTCCGCTTTGTCTTGGAACGCCGAATTTAGTCGGAAACGGACATTTTATGTACGCAATCGGTTTAATAGTGCATTCTTTATCCTGACTCATTTTTGCACCTTTCGTTCGTATGAGTAACAATAAAAGCGACACAGCAGAAATAACCGTACCGCTTCATATCATCAATAGTTTTTGTTTCCGCCTCTGCGGGAATAACCGCCGCCGTGCTTGGACTCACCTGAGCGTTTTAAATCGGTCATTTTTTCGTCGCTGACCTGCTTAAAGCGCTGCATCATATCTTCAAAGGACATATTTTCTTCACTCGGACGCTGCGGCTGACCGCGCCAAACGTTAGCCTGTCTCGGTTTCTTGGGCGGTCTTTGTTGCTTGGAAAAAGATTCGGAATCATTTTCATGTGCTTTTTTGATGGAAAGGCTGATTTTACCGTCATCATTGATGTTGATGACTTTTACCTTGACTTCCTGACCCTCGGTGAGATGATCTTTAATATCCTTTACAAATGATGTGGATACTTCGGAAATGTGAACCATGCCGCTGCTGCCGTCAGGCAGAGACACAAACGCTCCGAATCCGGTAAGCCCGGTAACTTTTCCTTCAACAATTGAACCGATTTCAAGCATAAATAGCTTCGTCCTCCCAAATTAATTTCCGAAAGATGAATCGTAAAGTACGTATTCACCCGGCTTTGC
>JALEYA010000006.1 GCA_022779945.1 Oscillospiraceae bacterium
GCTTTTTATGAACCGTGACGACGCCGGCTTAAAGAAAGGGCAGTACTATATTCAGGATCTACTCGACTGCACGGTCGTTGACGCGGACAACGAAGACAAGGTATACGGTGTGCTCTCCGACGTCAGTCAGACGGGCGCAAACGATGTCTGGCACATCACGGACAAGGACAAAAACGAATATCTGATCCCGGCCATTCCCCCGGTCGTGATCGACACGGACGTGGTGTCGGGCGTTATAAAAATCAGACCGCTGAAAGGTATTTTTGACGATGAGGATTGATATACTGACCCTTTTCCCCGAAATGTGCGAAAGCGTGCTGTCCGAAAGCATCATCGGACGGGCAAGAGAGAAGAACGCGGTCGAAATCCACTGCCGTCAGATCCGGGATTACTCGAAGGATAAGCACAACCGGGTTGACGATGCGCCCTACGGCGGCGGAATGGGCATGATTATGCAGCCGCAGCCGATTTACGACTGCTTTACGGCGCTTTGCGAAGAGATCGGCGAACGACCGTACCTTGTCTATATGTCACCGCAGGGAAAGACACTGACCCAAGGTAAGGTCAAAGAGCTGTCAACGCTTTCGCATCTTGCGATTTTGTGCGGACACTATGAGGGTGTTGACGAGCGTGTGCTTGAAGAAATCGTGGACGAGGAGATCTCGGTCGGCGACTATGTCCTGACGGGCGGCGAACTGCCGGCGCTGATCGTTGCCGACAGTGTGGCAAGAATGCTTCCGGGTGTGCTGTCGGACGAGGCGTGCTTTACGGACGAGAGCCATTTTTCGGGTCTTTTAGAATATCCGCAGTACACAAGACCGCCGGTGTGGCACGAAAGAGCGGTGCCCGAGGTTCTGCTTTCGGGCAACCACAAGAACATTGACCGGTTCCGCCGGAAGAAAGCCTTTGAACGGACACTCAAAAAGCGACCGGAAATGCTTGACCGCTTTGTGCCGGAAAAAGAGGACGAAAAGCTGCTGGAAGAGATGTGCATGGAAATCTCGCAAAAGCAGGAATAAATAGGATGCGGCTGTAAGCGCAGCACCGGAATGGTGCTTGTTCTTACAGCCGTTTTCTTTCGTTGTATTTATGCTTCGACCGGTACCGCTTCGTCTGCGGCTGCGGCTTCTTCCGCTTCTCTCTTGAGCTTGAGCTGACGTTCAACCTCCGCCATATGCTCTCTGTCGTCCGTAAGGAAGAGAATCACGATCAGGTACAGCACCGAACCGACAACGGGACCGAGCATGAACTGGTGCCAGCGGTATTTCATGAACCGTCCGGTCTGATAGCCGATCGGGTTTTTGCCGGCCGGGCGCTTGACGTTGTTGTCGAACTTCAGGAACTTTAAAAGATAGCCCTGAATGAACTTGCTGACGGCGCTTGTCAGCTTCGAAATGAAGTTCTGCATCGAGAACGAGATACCCTCGGTGCGCTCACCGGTTTTCAGCTCGACCTCGTCAATCGAGTCGCTGATCAGCGAGCGGTGGGCGATGTCCTTCATGTTGATGGGGATATTCATAATGGAAATGAGCACCATAATCGAAATCAGCACGCCGACATTGAGGAAACGGTCGTTGTTTCCCAGGAAGAAAGCAATCGTCCGGATCACGATCTGTCCGATTTCGGAAATCACAAGCACCTTCTTCATACCGCCGATTTTGTTGGCGAATTTTGCGGCGAAGAACATGGCGAAAGCGCCGGGAATACCGGGGATCATTCCGTACAGCACCTGCATCGTACCGCCGGAAAGCTCGAGTCCGAAGACCTTATAGGACACACCGGCGGATTCAAAGAAGTATTCCCACGGGAGGGTCAGCGTGATGCCGCCTAAGAGTCTTGCAAGACAAATGATAATCAGGGTTTTGTTGTACCGCAGGGTGGCAAGCGTTTTGAGCACGCCTTCCCTTTTCTCGCTTTGCGTATGTACCTTTTCCTTCATGCGGTAGGCGAGCATCGAGATCATCATACCGCCGAAGCCGAAAACGACCGCACCGATAAAGTAAGCGTTCTTTTCGGTGGCAAGCCCCGCGTTGATGATCATATCCTTGATCGTCGGGAAAAGACCGGCGATGGTGGAACCGGCACCGGCACCGATCGTTACCCATTGGGAAACCCTTGCCCGTTCCTCGGAATGCGGACTGGAAAGCGGAAGCATACCCCACAGGGCAACGTCCTGAATGGAATAGAAAATATCGACCGAAAGATACACGGCGATGATCATGACGATCGTCTGGGTCTCGTTCATGCCGAAGTCGAAGAACATCAGCGCCGTCAGAATGCCGATGATCGGCGGAAGATACAGCAGAAACGGCCGCAGCTTTCTTCCGGGTTTGCATTTACGGCTGTCGATCAGCGTACCGATGATCGGGTCGTTGATAGCGTCCCAAAGGGTGCTGATGCTGGTGATCCAGCCGGTTTTTTCGGGCTTGATGCCCATAACGGCGTTCAGGAAAACGAACAGCCGCTGCGACACAAAGTTGTAGTTCATATTCTGACCGGCGAGACCGGCGGCGTAGGACAAAAGCCGGTTATTGGCGACTTTGGTGTCGGACTCTTCGGACGAAAACAGGAATTTGACGGGGTTTTTCATTGGGGTTCTCCTCTCTTTTCTCCGTGGAGCTGTCTCATTTCGCACAGAACAAAAAAATGTGACAGTCCTTGGGAACCTCTGAATAAATCGGATGTGCAGATTTATTCAGAGGTTCCCTTGCTTAATTATATAGCAGAGCGTGTGAAAAATCAACAAAAATCCGCAGAATTATCCGCGGATTTTATTGAATATTTACATTTGGTTAAAAGAGCGAGATCAGCTCGTTGATATATTTTTCCCCTTCGGGGAGAAGCTCCTTGATTGATTTTTGCTTGGTAGTCGTTTCTCTGCGCTTTTTCTTGGAGATCGAGAAGTTGGTACCGACACCTGCGGCAAGGGAAAACGGATTGCCGTTTTCGGGATCCCAGACGTTCAGGTAACAGATGGCGGTTTTGGTGCCGAACCAGGACTGATACGGCTTGACGATATAAAACAGACCGTCGCCGACATAGGCCATTCCCTTTTGCCCGGCGGTCGTGTGCCAGCCGTAAACGCCGTGCTTTTTATCGTATTCCCCGTCCTGATACAGCGACAGCACATAGCCGAGGGTCGTCTCCGGCTGCCCTTTTATCAGCTGAACCTGCGGCTTGACGTCGCCGTCCACGGCAAAAAGGCTGAAGTTTTCATAGCCCGGCTTGGTGCCGTAATAGCAATTGAGAAGCCATAGGTTCATCTCGTCAAAATAGGAGATGGTCTGAACACCGTAGGTGGTGTTTCCGGTATAAACGAAATATTTGCCGCCGCATTTTTCGGGACCGCTTCGGTGATCCTTGCCGGTATACGGCTTGGCATAGGTTTTCCACCAGTCGGTCACATCGTACTGCAAAAGCACCTGATAGTCGTTGTCTTTGCGCTTGGGGTCGTCGCTGATGCAGTAGCCGATGGTCAGCAGATTCTTCTTCGAGGGATCGGAAAAGGAGGGACCGAACGCAACGCCGTCGATTCCCGTACAGCCGAAACGGTGGTCGGCCGCGGTGATTTTTCCGTCGTTGTTTAAGTCGGCCTTGCAGTCCTTCCACGCCTCCTCGATATGCACCGTGCGGACAATGCTTTTGTCCGTCGCTTTCATGTTCTTCTTGGTGATTTTGTCGACGTTGAATATGACGGTGTAAAGCCCTTTCTTTTTGTCGGAATAATAGCCGCAGTAAAGCTTGCCGTCCTTTTTGTTGAACGCAATATCGCCTAAATGCCCCGTAAAGCCCGTGACCGTGCCGATGATGTTGCTTTCAAAGTCGCATTTGACGAGGATCGTCGTATACGAATAGTAAACATAGCCGTTCTTTCTGTCAATGGCGATGCCCTGACAGTGCTTGACGTCCCAGTCGCCGCCGGCAAGAGACAGCGGAAAAAGATCAATGATCGTCAGATTGTCGATATCAATGACCGTCTGCGCTTCGGTTTCCCTTTCTGTGGTCGTGGTTTGTTTTTTGGTGGTCGGCTTTCTTTTCGTCGGCTTTTCGGTGGTTTCATCGGTCGTGGGTGCGGTCGTGGTCTGCACCGTTGTCTGTGTGGAGGTCTGTACTTCACTCATTCTTTCAAGAACGTAAAACCGGTTGACGCAAAAGGCGGCGACACAGACGGCAATCAGAATGAAAAACACAGCCGCCGTGATCTGAATACGCTTTTTCAAAAAAACACCTCCGAAAAAAAGTCAAAAGGGGAGCCGAAAGCCCCCCTCAATAATCCATATGGCTTCAGGCAAGAATCTCGCCGAAAAGACCGGGCGTGCAGCCTGCGGCATTGGATTCGTCCGTGTCGATATGCATGGCGAGTGCATAAGACGGGCTGACTCTTACGACAACGTCGCCGAAAACCAGCGAACGTCCGTCGGAATCGATCTTAACGGAAACGACCTGCTTATCACAAAGCGAATACTGCTCGGCGTCTTCGGGGGTCATGTGAATGTGACGCTTGGCGACGATCACGCCGTCCTTGAGTTCAACCTCACCCTTCGGTCCGACGATCTTACAGCCTGCGCTGCCCTCAAGGTCGCCCGACTCACGCACGGGAGCCTTGACACCGATGGAGCGTGCATCGCCGGCGGAAAGCTCAACCTGTGTTTCGGGTCTTACGGGACCGAGAATGGAGACGGCGGGGAAACTGCTCTTCGGGCCGATGACGGCGACTCTTTCTTCACAGGCGTACTGTCCCGGCTGGGAAAGATCCTTTTTCTTGGTAAGCTCATAGCCCTCACCGAACAGAATGTCCAGCACTCTGCGGCTGACGTGAACGTGACGGGCAGAAGTTTCAACAAGAACTTTTTTATCCATAATAAGTACCTCCGGATTTTTGCGGTGAAAAAAACGATCCTTCTTACCGCATAATAAAACCATTTTACACCTGTTTTATGAATTTTTCAATAACGAGGACGAAAAAACGTGAAAATCGGAGGATTTTATGGTAAGATAAAAAAGGTGATACGAATGAACAATATGAAAACCCTTTATAACGAGTGTCTCGGATGCGAAAAATGCCCGCTCGGAAAGACAAGGACGAACCTTGTCTTCGGCTGCGGCAACCCGAAGGCGGATATCCTGTTCATCGGCGAAGGTCCCGGCGAACAGGAGGATCTTCAGGGCGAACCCTTCGTCGGAAAAAGCGGTCAGCTGCTTGACAAGTACCTTCAGGTGATTGACCTTGACCGCAAAAAGAATATTTATATCGCCAACATGGTCAAGTGCCGCCCGAAAAACAACCGTGACCCGAAGCCCGAAGAAATCGAAATGTGTATCGGCTGGCTGAGAAGTCAGGTAAGGCTCCTGAGACCGAAAATCATCGTCTGCCTCGGTCGGATTGCGGCGCAGCGGCTGATTTCACCGGACTTCCGGGTGACACGAGAGCACGGTGAATTTTATGAAAAAAACGGCGTATATATGATGGGTACGTTCCACCCCGCCGCGCTTTTACGCAATCCGGCGCAAAAAAGCGAAGCCCTTGAGGACTTTCAAAGGCTTCGCGAAAAAATCCGTGAACTGAATCTGCCGCTTAGCGGTACCACGCCGTCTTGTACGCCAACGGATAGTCCGCCATAAGGTCGGCAAGCGTTTTGCGCTTCGACGAACCCGGGTCGTTGATGGTGAACGCCGACGGAGTGAGCGACTTTCCGTTAAAGCCGGTCACGACGACCCAATGCTGTGCGCCGCTTTTCTTTTTGACGGCGGCGATGACGGGCTTATTCTGCTTTAAAACAGAGTAAATGTCGTTCAGAAACTGCGACTGGCTTGAAACCGCCGTAACGTAATTGCCGGGCCAGAAAAGCTGACCGCTCGCAGAATAGCGAAGCTGAGAGCGCATTTGCAGCACGTCAACGGTTTTGCCCCGACGGAACGATTCGGTCATCGCAAGGGCGGTTGTGGTACAGCCGGAAGAGCCGATCGTGTCGCCCTGTGTGCCGATTTTTGCGTTTTTCCATCGGCTGTCGTACTGCTTAAAGGACGGGACAGCAAGGCTGACCGCCCGAAGCGTCGGCTTTTTGGCGGAAAGATACTGTGTGGCGACATAGCCGGTTTTGGTTCCGTTGTAAAGGATCCTGCTCCACGAGCCGGACGACTTGAGAACCACGACGGCCGTCTGATAGTCGAGCGTGGCTTTGATTTCATACCCGGTTCCGGCTCCCCGGCGCACGTTCAGCTTTGTTGCGTTGACGAACATGGCACGGCTTGCGTCGATTTTATCGATGTATGACGGATGGCAGTAGCCGTATCTGCCGTTTGCATACTCGACCTTATAGCGTCCGTTTTCGGTCGCAATCAGCGTGATATAGGTTCCGCTTTTCAGTCCTCCTAAAATTTTTGAATCCGGCTTCGGGGTTTGTCGGACATTCAGCCTGCCCGAAGTGGTCCGGACCCTTCCTGCGGTTGACGATGCGTTCGCCGCGTGGGCGTTTTTCGGGAAAAGAGCAAGACAAACAACAATTGCCGAAAAGAAAAGAAGTGATTTCAATAGAATTTTCATGAATTGTACCTCCTGCCGATTGAGAGGCACCGGTGCTGTGAATATCGGCTTTCACGATTATAGCATAAAAGCATGAATTTGCAGCAATCCAAATAATGGAGAAGAAAAAAGAGACGAATTTGCGTTTTTTCCTTGCACATTGGCTGTAAATATGGTAATATCAAAAAAGTGAGATGTTTTAATACGAAGGGAGTTTCGTTATGCTAAGTCAGGTTGAAAGCAAAATACAGGAATTGAACGAGCAGAAGAACCGGGAATATAAGGAACGCAAACAAGCCTGTCTGGAGGAGTTTGAATTTGCCTCCGGCGGAAAAAACAAGCCCGCTCCGGTGATTACCGACGAGGAGTACGAAGAGCTTTTGAAGGCGTCTTTCGGCACAAAAATCGCCGGCATAAACAAGACGGCAAAACTGATGAAAATTTGCTCCGGTCTGGTGCTGGCGCTCGGTATTGTCGGCGCCATCGCCGTTGTGGTGTTTGCCGAAACGCTCGGGTTTGTATATTTTTCGGTTATTCTTTTTGCGGCGATATTGCTTGCCTTGCTTTTCAAAGGAATCGGAGAAAGCATCCGACTTCAGCAGCAGCTGATCGATATCAAGCTTTTAGAAAGCAAAAAAGGCGGGAACTCAATGCCTGAGACAAGACGGTCTTTCCCGGAGACACAGCCGTCGGCGGAACAGCAATTCGCCAATGCGCCGCCCGTACAGCAGGCATATTCGACCTATATTGTCAATCAGTAACAAGGCAGCCGCCGACAACAAAAAAACAAAAGGGACTGCAAAACGCAGCCCCTTATTTATTGCTCGTTCCTGTTATGCTTCTTTGGATTCCTCCGCATCAGCCGGCTTGAATGAATCAAAAACCTGCTTGATTGCGTCGATGATCTTAGCAACGAAATCAGAAATGGTCTTTAAGATTACAAGAATGTTTTCGGGCATGGGGGTTCTCCTTTCCGGCAAAAGCCTTTTGTTGATTGAATATTAACATTTTTTAGCCGGAATGTCAACAATTTTTAAATTTATTTTAGACATTTCACCATCCGAATCGGATATTCCGCAAGCGGCACGATCATCGGTATCAGGGGGAACCGGTAAGTCGGACATCCTTTGACCGCCTGAAACGTACATTCGGCTTTTGCCGGTCGGTATAAGCAAAGCTTTCCTAAGGAAGCTGTGCATCAAAGCGTATGCTGTGATTTATTCAGAGGTTCCCTAATGAAAAATCGTGAAAAAATCGTGTCGTGACCGTGGAATCTGCTCGTTGCTTGTGGTATAATAGGTGCCGGAAACATCAAAGCAACGGGTATTGGTAACCCAATAGAAGGAATGAACAGGATGAAGCTCGGAAAAATTGAACTTGACCCGCGCTCGGCCGGTCTTGCCCCGATGGCAGGCGTTGCCGATATGGCGTTTCGGGAATTATGCGTGGAATACGGCGCAACCTATGTCGTCAGCGAAATGGTCAGCAGTAAGGGACTGACCATGTGCGACCGGAAAAGCCGCAAGCTTCTTGTGCTGTCCGACAAGGAGCGTCCTGCGGCGGCGCAGATCTTCGGCTGTGACCCGAAAATTATGGCACAGTCGGCGGTCAGCTGTCTGGACTTTCACCCGGACGTTATCGACATCAATATGGGCTGTCCGGCGCCGAAAATTGCCGGAAACGGGGGCGGCTCCGCTCTTTTGAAAAGCCCTGCGCTTGCCGGCGAAATCATCAAAGAAGTCGTAAACGCCGTTGACCTTCCCGTGACGGTGAAAATCCGCATCGGCTGGGACAAAGACAGCATCAACGCCGTCGAGATGGCGAAAATCGCCGAACAGGCGGGTGCGGCGGCCATCACCGTCCACGGGCGCACACGAGAGCAGATGTACGCTCCGCCCGTTGATATCGGAACGATCGCCCTTGTCAAAAAGAGCGTCTCGATCCCCGTGATTGCGAACGGTGACATCGTGGACGGGCTTTCGGCGGCGAAAATGATCGAGGAGACCGGCTGTGACTATCTGCTTGTCGGTCGGGGAGCCTTAGGCAGACCGTGGGTGTTCAGCCAGATCAGCGCCTATCTCAAATACGAAAAGGTTCTTCCCGAACCGCCCGTCAGCGAACGAATGCGGGTCATGATAAAGCACATTGAGCGCATCTGCGACTACAAAGGCGAAAAAATCGGCATCAAGGAAGCGAGAAAGCACGCCGCGTGGTACATCAAAGGTATGCGGGGCGCCGCAGCCTATCGTCAGCAGATCGGTATGCTGTCGTCCATCGAACAGCTGCATGAGCTTGCGTATAAAATTGCGGTCGAAAACAGCTGAAAAGGCGAAATCCGGTCAAAAAACAGCGGCTTTTGCAGTTTTGCACAAAAGGAAAGCCGATATCCGCTTGAATGTTGTACAAAAAATCAGTCTAAAATTTATGCAAAGTGTTGACAAATCGATTTTTCTGCGTATAATGAAGAGCATAGATGGCAAAGACGTCACCTTTTGGTGGTCTTTGCCGTTTTTTTATTTTATTTTTCAAATACACCGTTCATCCGGACGGTCAGAGAAAGGGAGATAAATATATGAGCAAGGTACCTGAAATTTTCGGCAGTATGGTGTTTGACAACGCCACCATGAAAGAAAGACTTCCGAAAGAGACCTACAAAACCCTGATGAAAACCATCGAGGACGGCAAGCACCTTGATCTTGCGGTTGCCAACGTTGTCGCCAACGCGATGAAAAACTGGGCGATCGAAAAAGGCGCCACCCACTTCACCCATTGGTTCCAGCCGATGACCGGCATCACCGCCGAAAAGCACGACAGTTTTATTTCACCGACTCCGGACGGCAGCGTCATCATGGAGTTTTCCGGTAAGGAGTTAGTCAGAGGCGAACCCGATGCCTCGTCCTTCCCGTCGGGCGGTCTTCGCGCCACCTTTGAAGCGAGAGGCTACACCGCATGGGATCCGACCTCCTACGCCTTCATCAAGGACAGCACCCTTTGCATTCCGACGGCTTTCTGCTCCTACGGCGGCGAAGCACTCGACAAGAAAACACCGCTTCTTCGCTCCATGGAAGCCATCAGCAAGCAGGCTATGCGTGTTCTTCGCCTTTTCGGCAACACCGAAGCCACTTCAGTCAAGACGACCGTCGGTCCCGAGCAGGAATACTTTCTTGTTGACAAGGCTCTTTATGAAAAGAGAAAAGACCTGATCTACACCGGTCGTACCCTTTTCGGTGCCAAGCCGCCGAAGGGTCAGGAGCTTGACGACCACTACTTCGGCTCGATCAAGACGAGAGTTGTAAACTACATGAAGGATCTTGACGCAGAGCTGTGGAAGCTCGGCATTCTTGCCAAGACAAGACACAACGAGGTTGCCCCCGCTCAGCATGAGCTGGCTCCCGTTTTCACCACAACGAACATCGCAACCGATCACAACCAGCTTACCATGGAGATCATGAAAAAGGTTGCGCAAAAGCATGACCTTGTCTGCCTGCTTCACGAAAAGCCGTTCGACGGCGTCAACGGAAGCGGCAAGCACAACAACTGGTCGATTTCCACCAACACCGGCGTCAACCTTCTTGAGCCGGGCGACACACCGCACGAAAACGCACAGTTCCTGCTTTTCCTTTGCGCCGTTATCAAGGCCGTCAACGAGTATCAGGATCTTCTTCGTGTCAGCGTCGCAACCGCTTCGAACGACCACAGACTCGGTGCGAACGAAGCACCCCCGGCGGTTATTTCGATGTTCCTGGGCACGGAGCTTACCGAGATTCTCGAATCCATCGAAAACGACACCGCTTACGATCAGAAAGAAAAAGAAGCCCTCAAAATCGGCGTTCACGTTCTGCCCCGCTTCCCGAAAGATACGACGGACAGAAACCGTACGTCCCCGTTCGCCTTCACCGGCAACAAGTTTGAGTTCCGTATGCTCGGCTCGATGTCCTCGATCGCCGGCACGAACATCGTACTGAACACCGCTGTCGCCGAGGAGCTTCGCCAGTTCGCAGACGAGCTTGAAGGAGCCGCAGACTTCCAGTCGGCCCTTCATGAGCTTATCAAGAGAACCATCAAGGAAAACAAGAGAATCATCTTCAACGGCAACGGCTACGACGATGCCTGGATCAAAGAGGCGACGGAAAAGAGAGGTCTTTACAACCTCAAGTCCACGCCCGACGCCCTTCCCCACTTCGTAGACAAGAAGAACGTTGAGCTTTATACCAGGCACAAGGTATTCACCGAATCCGAGATTTACGCAAGACATGAGATTCACTTCGAGACCTACAACAAGGTCATCCACATCGAGGCGGAAACCATGCTCGAAATGACAAGCCGCGACATTCTTCCGGCCGTCAGCGCATATATCAAGGAGCTCAGCGACACCGTAAACGCAAAGAAAGCAGCAGCTTCGAGTGCAGCAAGCACTTATGAAGAAGACATCATCGCCGACCTTTCGGCTTTAAGCGCCGACATCTATAAGGGCTACAAGACCCTCAAGGACGCTGTCAGCGAGTCCGAGACGATCGACGACGCACAGAAGCTTTCCCGCTTCAGCCACGACACGGTTCTTGCCGACATGGAAGCTCTCAGAGCGTCGGTTGACGCGGCGGAGGAAATCACCGCCCGTGAATACTGGCCGCTTCCGTCCTACGGCGAGTTACTGTTTAGTGTCAAGTAAGATAAACGGCTTTTAAGCTGTTATCTATCAATCCGCTATCTTCCTTTTTCCGTTTTTCATATATTTATCTCTTCAGGCTGTCCGTGCTTTACAACCGGGCACGGGCGGCCGCCCTACAACAACCGGACGCTTTCGTCCGTAACATATTGATAAAGGCGACGACAAAGAGAAGTAACGCCGAAACCGCTACCAGTGAGCCGGGAGGAGTGCGAACCCGACAGCCAAGGAGCGGCGCGAATAACACTTTCGAGCCTCAAGCCGAAAAGCGTGTGCTTAGTAGGTGCGATGTAATTCCTGCATTAAAGGAAAGCTTAGAGCGTTAGATTCCAACATCCAACATCTAAAATCTAAAATCTAACGTCTAAATTGAGTGGTCTTTTACAGACAATTCAGGTGGCACCGCGAGATGCAGCTACTCGTCCTGAAACGGAGGAGCAGCTGCATTTTTCTATATTTTCGGAGGTTAATAATATGTGTTCTATAATGAGTTGTGAGGGGAAAGAAGTTGCCCTCGAAGAATTTGAAAAAGGCTTCAGTCAGACCAAAAGCAGAGGTCCCGATATGTCGAAGATCATCGAGACGGAAAACGGCGTTTTAGGCTTTCACCGCCTTGCCATCATGGGTCTTGACGAAACCGGTATGCAGCCGTTTTCGCTGCACGGCAACTACGTTGTCTGCAACGGCGAAATCTACTGCTTCCGCCCGATCAAAGAGGAGCTTTCCAAGGAATATACCTTTGTCAGCGATTCCGACTGCGAAATCCTTCTGCCGATGTACGAAAAGTACGGCACGGATATGTTTAAGATGCTTGACGCCGAGTTCGCCCTGGTCATCTATGACGGCAAGAAAAAGTCCTACATCGCCGCTCGTGACCCGATCGGTATCCGTCCGCTTTATTTCGGACAGACCAGGAGCGGTGCGATGCTGTTTGCGTCCGAAGCGAAAAACCTTGTCGGTCTTACGGACAAGATCATGCCGTTTCCGCCGGGACATTACTACGCCGACGGCAAGTTCACCTGCTACTGCGATATCGCCAAGGTCGAAGCCTTCAACATGACCGACGATGTCGAAGCAATCTGCAAAAACATTCACGATAAGCTTGTAAAGGGCATCGAAAAGCGTCTTGACTCCGACGCACCGCTGGGCTTTTTGTTAAGCGGCGGTCTGGACTCTTCCCTTGTCTGCTCGGTTGCGGCGAAGATTCTTCAAAAGCCGATCAAGACCTTCGCCATCGGTATGAGCGAGGACGCCATCGACCTCAAGTACGCCAAGCAGGTTGCCGACTACATCGGAAGCGACCACCGGGAAATCATCATCGACAAGGACACCGTCATTTCGTCGCTGGATACGGTCATCAAAATTCTCGGCACGTTCGACATTACCACCATCCGTGCGAGCATGGGTAAGTACTTAATCTGCAAGGCAATTCACGAGCAGACCGATATCCGGGTGCTTCTCACCGGTGAAATTTCCGACGAGCTTTTCGGCTCTAAATACACCGACTTTGCGCCGTCCGCCCTTGAATTTCAGAAAGAGGCGGAAAAGAGAGTCCGTGAGCTTCATATGTACGACGTGCTTCGTGCCGACCGCTGTATTTCGGTAAACTCCCTTGAAGCAAGAGTGCCGTTCGGCGACCTTGACTTCGTAAAATACGTCATGTCAATTGACCCGGCGAAGAAAATGAACGTCTACGGCAAGGGCAAGTACCTGCTTCGTCATGCGTTTGAGGGCGACTACCTCCCCCACTCGATTCTTTACCGTGAAAAGGCCGCTTTCAGCGACGCGGTCGGCCACTCGATGGTGGATTATCTGAAGGAATACGCAAACGGTTATTACACGGACGAGGAATTCGAAGAAAAGTGCCAGAAGTACGACCACGCAAGACCGTTCACGAAAGAGTCGCTTCTCTACCGTGAGATCTTCGAAAAGTACTATCCCGGTCAGTCCCAGATGATCGTGGACTTCTGGATGCCCAACAAGTCATGGGAGGGCTGCGACGTTGACGACCCGTCGGCAAGAGTGCTCAAAAACTACGGAGCCAGCGGCGAATAAGCCATGCAATACAACCATGCAAGCCGGATCACCCGAAAAAGGCGATCCGGCTTCGGTTTTGCTTTTGACACACAGGCGACAAGCACACAAAAAAGCGGGCACAGCAACACCGTGTCCGCCTTGATTTGTCTTAAATTCTTATGCTACGGAAGTTTCGGAAATGAAATCCTTGTCGAAGCAGGAGCAGGAAACATAGTTTTCTCTGTTGTCTGCGTCTTTCGCGTTCTTCTTTTCGATAAGCTTGGTAACAACAGCATAAATACCGGCAATTGCACCGACAACAGCGGCGATAATTGAGATGATTTTCACTACCTTTTTAAACTTTTCCATGAAAGGCCCTCCAAAAATATTTTCTTTGGTTCAATTATACACTTGTCTGTCTTTGTTGTCAATACACAAAAACATTTAAATTTTTTAAGCCGGCGTGAACAGGCTTTTCTTATCTGACCTTTATGCTTTTGACGGAGGACCATGCGCCGTAATAGGTTTTACCGCTGATCTTCTTGTACGTGCGGACTTTCACATAATAGGTATACCGGCTGCTGAGTCCTTTTTTGGTGTACGAGACACTGCTTTTTCCGCTGACCGTCGTTTTGGATACCGATTTGGTGAACTTGGAATCTCTTGCAAAATAGATCAGATATCCGTCGGCGTTGCCGGAAGCCTTGCTCCAGGTTGTCTGAACGATGCCTTTTTTGGTCGAGCTCAGTTTTGTGATTTTTACGGAAGACGGCAGTGTACAGCCGGAAAAGCTAACCCAACTGCTGTAAACATACTGACTGCCGCTCTTTTTATACGCGCGTATTCGGAAGCTGTACGCCGTACCCGGCTGAAGGTTCGAAACGGTACAGCTGTTCGCACTTGTTGTCCGGACGCTTTTATAGCTGCTTGCGCTCTTCATCTGGATCTGATACCCGGCGCCGCTGATTTTATTCCAGGAAAACTTGATCGTGGTCGAAGTCCTTGATATCGTTTTCAGCCCGGACGGCTTGGAAACGGTGACCGGCTTCTGAGCCGACGTAAGCAGAAGCGAATACATGACAAGATCCTGCGGGTTGCCGGAAACCATAATATAGTATGTTCCCTTGTCGAGTGTTATCGACACATTATTCTGAACCTTTTTCTCTTCGCCCGATTCTATTTCGATCATATCATAGTTCGTTTCGAGATATTTATCCACAAGCTTGACCGTGAAGTCTTTCTTATACGTCAGGTCGCGCTGCATCGTGTAATTGAGCGTGATCTTTTGCCGCGAGTTCAGGGTGAACTTATACAGGTCGTACTCTCTTTCCGCACTGCCTTCGTCAAATGACGGAAAATAAGAGTCCAGCTGACCGTAAACCCGCTGTCCGAAATATAGCGTGTGTGCCTGGGACGCATACGCATCCGGCTCTTTAAAGGTCTGATTCGATGCGGTGAACTTTGTTGCAATCGTATAGTTGGCATAGCTGTCCTGAAAAACTTCCATACAAAGATAATACTTGCCCGGCTGTAACATAAAGCTGTACGAATCCCTTGCGTAGCCGAAACGATCCTCATAAAAAACCAGATGGTTCGATCCATCCTCCACTTCTTCATAAGAGGCATTGTAAAGCCGGATCTCGGCTTCATTCTGATAATACCGATCCACATACGCATTCACGGTAAACGTGACCTTACCGGCCTTCGAAAGCGTAAAAACGAAAAAGTCCTTGTCGTTATAGCAGGATCTGCCCTTGATCTGATTTCCGATCGGCAGGGAATTTGCCGAAGAAAAATAGTTGTTGGATTCACGCTCGTTGGTAACATCGGCGGCAAAGGCCGAAAACCCGGTGAAGATCGAACCGATCATCAAAAAAGACATCAAAAAACACAACATACGTTTCCACTTTGTCATAATAGAAGCCTCCGAAAATTCATATTATGCAAATATTGTATGTTGCGTTGATTGATTTGTCAACACCGTTAATTCCGTAAAAAACGAAATAAACGGTGTTTAATAACTGATTTTATACTCGCTCGTAAAGTCGCCGTGTGCTTTCAT
>JALEYA010000080.1 GCA_022779945.1 Oscillospiraceae bacterium
AAGGGTTGCCATATTTTGGTCAGCCACATGGGGCTGCCCCTACGCGGCTCACGGCTCGGGCTGTTCGCTTTCAATTAAGCAACGCCTTACCCGGCATTGGAGTCGCCATGCGACCGCCATGCGACCGCCATGCGACCGTCAGATGAGACTTACCCAAAAGCCGTCCGGCTTCCCGTCACTTATGATTTACAAACTTTTCCGCTGCGGAAAAGCCACCGCTGAGGGGAATGGCTTATCTGTCGGTGCAATGTAAAAACGCGACCGCAATTACGCATTACGCATTACGCATTACGAATTACGCATTAAAATCTGTGTTTCCGTTTGCCCTAAGGTTATTTTAAGCCTATTCGATAGAATTATAAAAGGAATATAGTGCAGGAGGCGGGAATATCTTTCACTGAACCAAAAATTTTTTTGTTATACTATTGACAAATACAGGCATAATGAATAATATCTACTTATACCACGAGCGGAAAGGAGTGTCATGATTTGTATACATTTGAAACGGTATGCGATATTGTGAACGAAAAATTTGAAATTAACGATGTCAAGCTTACGGAAGACACCACATGGGACGAAATAGGTGCCGACAGCATTGATCTTGTTGACCTGATCTCCGAAATTGAAAGTGACTTGAATATATCCATTCCCGATGAGGCGATTGAGGATTTAAAAACAATCGGAGACCTTGTCCGGTATCTCGAGGAAAACGCATAAAAACGGTTAAAAAAGTAAGAAGCACCGCCTTTTGGCGGTGCTTCGTTTGTTTTGTTATACCTTTGCTCCGTCCATGGTGCGGGCGAAGAAGAATTCTTTTCTTTCCGGTGTGTTGATAACCGTAACGGGTTTGATCTGATTGAGAACTCTGCCCTGAGAAACAAGCATCTTCTTGTATTCGTCATAGGTGCCTGTTTTGAGTCTGACGATTTTCGGATCACCGAGCATACCCCAGCGTCTGTACTTCTCGTACTTTTCGTTGCTTTCCCGGAACAGATCGTCCATGTCGTTGACCATTTCTTCGGGAATGTCGTTTTCGCTGTCAACAAGCATTACATAATACGGAAGCTGACCGGCTTCGGTGTCTGCCTGACCGTAGAAGCTGTAACCGTTGAAGTCGATGTTGTACTTTTTGCAAAGATTGTCGGCAACAAAGTCGAGCATCTGGGTCGTGGTCTTTTCGTTTGCAAGGTTCAGACCCATGTTCGAACGGTACAGGAACTCGATCTTCGGGGAGTTGTTGTACATTCCCGTAACATGAACGATGTCGAGAATCCGGTAACGGTAAAGACCGGAGAAGTTCGTGACGATGATCTCGTAATCCTTGCCGACTTCAAGCTCGCCGATGGTCAGCGGACGCATATTTTCGTCGGCGTCAACGGGCAGGAATTCATAAACAAGGCTTCTCGGAAGAAGAACGTAGTCGGTTGCGTTCAGCTCAACCGGCATGGCCATAAAGCCTTCGGAAGCGGCGTAGCCCATGTTGTGAAGCGGAAGATCGCCGACATACCGGCGAAGCTTCTGAACATAAACGGAAAGGGTGGAGCCGATCATGCCGTAGCCCCAGACAAGCTTCGGCCAGATTCTCTTGGCGATCGGTACTTCGGTGTCAAAGCCTTTTTCGAACTCCTTACGCAGCTCGGCGGCTCTTTCGGGCATGGGCTTCATCTTGCCGTACTTTTTGCGAAGCGACTCGGGGCATTTGACGCTCGGATCAAGGGTGCCTTTTTCGATGTCGTTGCAGACCATTTCCCAGTTTTCTTCCATGTATTCGAGCATGGTGGTAAGAAGTGTAATAACCATCGAGCCGAGGTAGGTGACATCTCTTTCCATTAAGGCAAAGCGAAGCTGGAAATACTGGATGTTGGTGTTTTCCTCGTCCTCGGGATAAAGAATATCAAGAGGAGTGGTCGTGATGTACTTAAGAAGCGGTGTGATGTATGTAAACGGAACCTGACCGGCGCCGTTGCAACGCATTCCGTTCGGAAGCGGATGACCGTTGAGCGAAATCAGCAGCGGTCCCTTCTGACCGGGCAGCTTTTTCATTCCGTGCTCTTTGAAGTACTTGTTAGCACAGGCAGGTGTTGCCGCAAAGCCCATGCACTGCATATTCCAGATATCTCTGGCGGTTTTCGGCTGAAGCTTGGGCTTGCCGACGGAACCGGACGAAGAGCAGTAACGGATAACCTTGCTTGAAGTGATGATGTTCGACTCGTTGTTTTCGACCATACGGTCAATCATCGGAGCGTAGTCCTCAAAAGTGGAAAGGGGAACCTTATCCTGATACTCGCGGATTGAATGAATGTTGGCGAAATCGTATTTTTTGCCGTATTCACAATCCTTGTTCTTCTTCATGATTTTGAGAAGAGTTTCTTCCTGCGTTTTGACCGCTTCTGTGGTGTAATGCTCGAAGCCTTTGAAGACCATGTTACCGAGAAATACACCGTAATCTGTAAGGAAAGACATATGAACCTCCTGATATTTTATTTTTCAGGCAACTTTACCTGTTTAATACTATACCATAATAGAACACGATTTTCAAGATAAAAATGAATAATCTTGAATAAATTGTGAATAAAAAGTCTGACGGTTCTCTTTTTGTTCATTGTACACCTATAAATCTACTTTTTCAATAGGTTTTATCAGATTTGTAAAAGAAAACAAAAAAAACCGGCAACTTTTCTGTCGCCGGTTTTCGGATGGTAAGAATTATGCCTGCGCGGTTTTGTCTTTGCTGATCCTCAAAAGGTACCGGAACATGGCGTAAAGCCACTTGAACAAGGTGATGAGCCGTGAACGAAGCGTAGGCTTTTCGGTTGTGACCCCGTCCCAGTTCGAAACGTTGCAGTTTTCATCGGTCATCGGTGAAATGGTGTCTGCCTCGTCATTGTAGACCATGAACTGCGGATATTCGGGCGAGTCATGTACCGAAGTGACCGTTCCCTGACAGATATCGTGAATGAGATAATCAACGGAGTCTGACCAATTGTTATGCTCAATGCCTTTGATAAACCAGACGGTGTCCTTGAGCAGGCTTGTGGAAGCGTCGACCTGTTTGTCGTTTGAAATATAACCGGCAAAGCCGAGAGCACTTCTTTCTTCGATATATTCTTTACTGAGCGTTTCATTAACTTTTGCCGTTGTTGCGCCGAAAGAAGCCTTTTCCAGCTCGACCAGTCCGTCGGCGAGCTTGTCGGTGCTTTCAACAAACGGATAAAGCTGATAGCCGTATTTGGTGGTGGCGGCTACGAGGACGCCTTCGTTTTGGCGTTCAGAGACGATTTGCGGAATTTTTGAGCCGACAGTATCGTTGTACCGGTTCAGCTTTTCAATCAGTCCGGCATATTCGGTTCTTTTTTCCGATCCCTCTTCGCCGAAGACAAAGTCAATGCAGGAATCAAAGTTTTCGGTAGAGATAGAGGTCCAATAACCGGGCCATGTAGCGAAAATTTCAACAAGAAGCCTCGGAACAAGGTTGGTATAGACCTTTTTGTAGATCTTCATAATCATGCCGGTGGCAACGTCGGTCACACCGGTTTCGTTCAGAAGAGCAACCGAGGTTGAGATAAGATCATTGAGAAGAAGCATGACCTCGTCAATTGCGCCGGTCTCATCGGGTTCGGGCTGACGGCGATAATTGATATAGTCGTTTATGAAGCGCTCAAGCGCTTTGTCGTCTGCGTTCATTTTCCCCTGGAAAGCCTCGGTAAGAAGCGCTGTTCCGTTCATCACGCCCACATCGTACACAATGCTTTTGATGTGGCCGAGAGAGCCGTATTTTTGAGCATAAGCCGTAAGAAAGCTGGTACCCAGACAGCGACCGACAAGGGAAACCTGAGAAGCGCCGGTGGATTTCATGACCGTCGTTATGTATGCGTGGAAGTCATCGATCACGTCCATCGGGGAAAGACGCCAGTCATAGTAGTAGGTGTAGTCACCGATACTGAAACGTCCGTTCTGCCATGTGGCGGAATTGAATTTCGCAAAATATGCGTTATGTTCAATGTCCTCGGCAGATATGCCGCTTCCGTTTGAGGCTTCGCCGTTTTTGTCAAGCTTTGTTTTTTCAAAAAGCGGCGCAAGCTCTTTGATAACAACATCACAGTATCCGTCCCACTGATCAAACAGCAAACCGTTGATAAAATGCGGGAATAAAATATTCTTCGCCGTTTCAAGAATTTTATCTTTGCTTTCGTCGCCATCGCCTAAGCTGATCGGCCAGATGACGTTTCCGTCGGCGTCAACGATATTTTCGCCGTCGCCGCGAATAATGATGATCGGTGTTTCCTGCCCCGGATAATATGCCGCCGAAGCCGGTACGGCGAAAGACAGCATCAGAGTCAGCACGAGAAAAATTGAGATAAGTTTTTTCATGAATTTCACTCCTCCAAACTGTTTACTGCATTGTCAATAAAAAAACTGACATTACGGTAACTTTTTTGGTACATATAAATAATAGCACAATTCGCAAGAAGGATAGTTATAAATCAGAATTATCATATGAATTTTATAAAATCAGGGACTGCCGTCTGTGAGATTCCGGAATCATCAGAAGGGGCGACCCCGTGTGGTCGCCCGGGTCTGTCCGTCTTTTCCTGTTTACCTGAGATGAAAGGGTTGCCATATTTTGGGCAGCCACATGGGGCTGCCCCTACGCGGCTCACGGCTCGGGCTGTTCGCTTTCAATTAAGCAA
>JALEYA010000110.1 GCA_022779945.1 Oscillospiraceae bacterium
GAATGTTTTTACAAAAGGCAGGATACAAATATATAACGGTTGCCGCCTCGCAAAGCATCAACAAGGACGGCTGGAATTACAACGGTCGGTATTCCCATAAAAAGACCGCAACGCTTTCGGGGCTTGGGACGATCGGCAAAAGCTCGCTGTTTATCCATAAGGAGTACGGTACGTCCGTGCGTCTGGGTACGGTGTTCACCGATTGTCCGTTTGACGTGACCGATGTCAAGCCGATTTCGATCTGCGGCTCGTGCGATAAATGTGTCAAGGCCTGTCCGTCCGGCGCAATCAAAGGCACGGAATGGACGATCGACAGTCAGCGGGACGATATGTTTGATCCTGAGAAATGCAGTGAATACATGAAGAAGCATTTTCAGAAAATCGGCAGGGGAGCGGTCTGCGGAATCTGTGTCAAGGTTTGTCCGCACCATTCGGACGAAAGGTAAATATTTATAATTCGGAGGTTATGTTATGATGAACAGTTTTCTTTACGAACAGCCGGTCAAAATCCATTTCGGCTGGGATAAGCTTACGGAGCTTGAGAGCGTTCTTGACGAGATCGGCGCGAAAAAGTGCGTCATCGTATGCAGCAAATCGTCGCTTGCAAGAGCCGAAAAGCTCATGAAAGACAGTGAACGGATCGTCGGAATTTTTTCGGATATCCGCCCGAATCCGCTTCTTTCCGGTGCCGCCGAAACGGCAGAGCTTATCAAAAAGCATGGTGCCGACACGGTGATCGCTTTGGGTGGAGGAAGTGCGATCGATTCGGCAAAGTACTCGGCGGCGTGTGCATTCAGTGACCACACCGCCTATGAGCATTTCATTGACGGCATTCCGCTTCCCGAAAAAGGGGCAAAGCTGGTTGCCGTTCCGACGACGGCAGGCACCGGTTCGGAGGTTACCAAGGTTTCGGTCATCAGCCACGAAAACGAAAAGAGAAGTATTCACAATCCTGTTTTCATGCCCGACATCTGCATCGTTGACCCGGCACTTACAATGAGTGTGCCGCAAAGAACGACCATGATAACGGGGCTTGACGCGTTTACCCATGCGATCGAAGCGTACTGGAGTAAAAACCATCAGCCGATCACTGACCTTTATGCCATCGAAAGTATACGGATTATCCTTGGTAATCTCGAAAAGTCATATGAGGTGGGGGATAAGGAGTCGAGAACCAACATGGCTTACGGCTCGTTACTTGCCGGTCTTGCTTTTTCGGCGGCGAAAACAGCGGCAAGTCATGCCTGCTCGTTCCCGATTTCGGCGTATTACCATCTGCCCCATGGGGAAGCGTGCGCCTTTACGCTCGATTCTCTGATCCGTATCAATGCCGACGAACGACTTGAACGCCTTGCCAAAGCAGTCGGCTTTGAAAGCACCGACGCTCTCGCAGATGAAATCAACCGTCTCAAACGCATTTCGGGTCTTGCCATGAAGCTTTCGGACGTCAGTGACAATTTTGACATTGATCTTGTTTCGAAAGAAAGTGCCGTTCATCCTCTTATGGCGAATAATCCGGTCAGTCTTTCGGCGGATGATCTTAAGAAGATGTTTGAGGCGCTGAAATAAACAGGGAAAGACGGCTTATAGTGTCTGTTTGGAATATGTATTGTCGTAGAGGGCGCATTGCGCGTCCTCTTGTTTTGATTTTGCGTTGGCGCAGGAGCACGGGGTGCTGTGCAGATAAATTTTAGTTGTCGATCGCAAGGCGACACCAATGCCGGGGTGCACGGTACTTAATTGAAAGCTGACAGTCCGAGCTGTGAGCTGAGTGGTAAATTTTAGTTTATCGGGGTAAATGTTAGTCAGATCTCTTATGCTATAACTTGTTCTATTCTTCTACCTTTGCGCTAATGCCGCGCGGGCACTTACTTTCTGACAGGCGCGTCAGAAAGTAAGCAAAGAACGCTTTTCGTAGAGGGAAAACACTAAGTGTGGTCTCGGTGATTGTGTTTTGGATAGTTTGGTCTCTCCTGTTTTTTTAATGTATATCAATAGCTTTCTGCTAACTGAAAGCAGAGTCACAAAAAGAGCAAAACTAAACCAACAGCACGTCAGGCATTGAGGGGCTGTGACTGACCGACACAGAAAAAGCCGTTGAGAACTTAGTATCTTTCAATTGAATCCCACTATGCCTGACTCCAAAGAATATGGGGCGATAGAACAGGGTACCAATAGCATTTTCGACCCGCAGTTTTTTCCTCGCCCTCAAGGCGAGAAAAAACTCGGCTGAGAAAATGCGCACCAAAAGAACTTCTTTGCATACTTTCTTTTTCGTCTGAAAGAAAGTATGTGCCCGCGCGGCATTAGCGCAAAAGTAAAGATATAGAAGAAGTTACAGCAGAAGAGAACTGACTGACCGATAGATAAGATAAACAGAGCGGTAGGGGTCAGAACCCCTTCCGACGGCTTCGCCGCCACCTTCCCCAAAGGGGACGGCTTTTATCCCGACAAACTAAAATTTACCGCTCAACTCACGGATCGGGCACTCAGCTTTCAATCAGGTACCAATCACCCCGGCATTGGAGTCGCCACGCGACCCCGGCATTGGCATCGCCACGCGACCGGCTCGGGCTGTATGTTTTCAATCAAGCACCGTGCACCCCGGGAGCATAAAGCCTGCTTTCCGACATTTCCCCGGACAAAACAAAGCAAGAAACATCGGGAAAATCTTCCTGTGGTTTGATATACTCTTTTCAGGAGGTAAGGCTATGGATTGGATCAAAGCAATTGAAGAAGCGGTGGAATACATAGAAGCGAATATCTGCGAGGACATAACGGTCTCGGAGATTGCAAAAAAGGTTGCGGTGTCTCCCTATTACTTTCAAAAGGGCTTCAGCCTTCTTTGCGGCTTCACCGTGTCCGACTATATCCGGAAACGCAGACTCTCACTTGCCGGCAACGAGCTTGCTTTTTCGGACATTAAGGTGATTGACCTTGCGGTGAAATTCGGCTACGATTCTCCTGACAGCTTCACAAAGGCTTTTACCCGGTTTCACGGCGTGACTCCTGCGGCGGCAAAGCGCAACGGCACGGTATTGAAGTCGTTCGCACCGCTGAAAATCAAAATTTCACTGGAAGGCGGTCATTCTATGGACTACAAAATTATCAAGAAAGCGGCTTTCACCGTGGTGGGCTTCAAAGGTACGTTTCCTTATGAGAACGCAAAAACCGAAGTGCCGAAGTTCTGGTCGGAACACTTCGCAAGCGGCCGGGGTAAGGAGGTTTGCGGTATGTACGGCATCAACCGTGTCGAGGATATCAAGTCGGATACGTTTGAGTATCTCATTGCCGATAATTACGACCCGTCAAGAGAATATTCCGATACGGCGGTCATCGAGGTCATTCCCGAGTTTACCTGGGCTGTTTTTCCGTGCAAAGGAAAGATGCCCGATGCTTTGGGCAATATGAACGATTACATTTTCTCTCAGTGGCTTCCGTCGTGTAAGGATTATGAAATCGCGGCAGGGTACTGCATTGAGCTGTATGACGACCCGAAGAATTATAAAAACGGAACGCTTGACGACGAGTATTACTCGGAAATGTGGATTCCGGTAAAAAGAACCGATAAATAAAAGAGCACACGGGAGAGCATAGTACTTTCCCGTGTGTTGTTATGTATTTTGTTATATTCTCACATAAGTTTGGAAAGACCCCAGTCGAAATAAGACATCATGGGTGAATAAAAGTGAATGTTCTCACTCATAGCCTGCGTCAGTTCTTCGATTGAATCAGCCTGATAGCCGTAAGGCGATAAATTGGAAATCAGTCCATCCATATCGCCGCCCGATACACACGCAAAGAATTCATAGGTGTCCCGGTTTTTCTGATCGAGTTTTTTCAGATAATCAAGCGATTTTTTCAGCTTGCCGAGCTTGTAATACAGCGCAGAAAGCGGTAAAAGGAACATCGCGCTTTCCTCTTCTTCAAATTTTTTGAAAAGCTTTATCGCTTTTTCCTCGTCTTCAAAATAAGCGTAAATGTGCATCAATTTATATCTGACCCCGAGATTGTCGTTTTCGCAAAGCTTCAGCATATCTTCACATTCGGTCATGGCTTTTGACATCATCGAACAGTCCGTAAGCAGGCTGATGTATTCATATCTCGCTCTCATATAAGGACGTGTTTCAAAAATATCCCAGAATGCGCCGATATTTTTCTTGTCAAAGAAACCGTTGGCAGTCATTTGCTTTTTGGCATCGTCAATGATTTTTTTATATTTTTTCAGCAAGGTTTCGACACTTGTTGTAGAAAGCTGCGCCATCATGACAAGCGCATCCACGTTGTCCGGTTCTAGCTCAAGCGCTTTTTTGACAAACCTCTTTGCTTCTGATTTCGTATCGGCAGAGTCGGCAAGTTCAAGATAATCGTAAGCGGTTTCCGGTTCGTCTTCGTAATCCCGGTAGTCGTCTAACATTTGCTGAAGTATTTCGTCGGTAATTTCGAATGTTTTCGGCTGCTTGTTTTGCTTGTTTGCCGCTTGGTGAAAATCAATGATATTCATGATGTTCTCCTTATTACTTTTCTTTATTATTCAATATTATTCAATGCCGACCGCCGCTTCGTAAGCCGCCTTGGTTGCGTCGGCAATTCTTCCGACTTTCAGGCAGTCGCCGATCACAATCGGTTTCATGCCGCTCTTACTGAGCTCTTTGATAAGCTCGGTGTCGGGTCTTGAGCCAAGCGACAGGACGACCGTGTCGCAGTTTGTTTTCAGCTTCTCCTTGGTTTTCAAGTTTTCGGTGATGATGTAACCGTCGCCGATCTCCGCAAGCTTTTCTCCGACAAGGAAGTCCGTTCCGGCCTTATTAAGCGACGGAAGAACGTCGTCCTTGTGCTGCATCCAGGTACCCGGAGCAATCTCATCCGCCATTTCGACAACCGTGACCTTGCATCCGTTTTCACAAAGCATCTGTGCCGTTTCCAGTCCTGTCATTCCCGAACCGATCAGCGCAACCTCACGGTTTTCAAGCTTGACACGACCGCACAAAATGTCGTCCGAAACAAGAACCTCGTCCTCGTTGTAGTTGCCGCCGAATTTCGGCTTGATCGGCCGGCTGCCGGTCGCGGCAACAACAGCATAGGGAGCCATTTCGCGGATCAGCGCAACCGTCGCTTCGGTGTTCATCATGAATTTGACGCCGTGCTCTTTGCACGATGCCACTGCGTCTTCGATAAACCATGCGGTTTTACCTTTTTTCGGCGGAGCAGCGGCAAGAAGAAGCTGACCGCCCGGCTGACTGTGCTTTTCGATGACCGTCACGTCAAAGCCTCTTTGGGCGAGAATGTCAGCGGCGGTAAGACCGGCGGGACCTGATCCGATGACGGCGATTTTTCGTCCGTTGCCGTCTTTTAAAAGCGGTTCACCCTCGTGACCGACAAAGGGATTGACCGAGCATTCGCCGTTCGTGCCCATGTAGGCGTTGTGCTGCATGGATTCGAAGCAGTTCAGACAGCAGATACAGCGTTTGATAGTGCCCTTGCCCGAAAGTGCCTTTTCGGTCCAGTACGGGTCGGCGATATGCGGTCTTCCGAGCGAGATGAAGTCCTGAATTCCGTCCTCAAGCTGTTTTTCCGCCTGTTCGGGGGAACGGATCAGGTTGGCGGCAAGTACGGGCACGCTGACCGCTTCCTTGACCGCTTTTGCCATATATTTTCTCCAGCCCGGCTCAAACGAAACCGGCTCAAGCCAATAGTTGAAAGTGTCATAGCCGGCGCAGGAAACGTCAATGGCGTCCGCACCGTTTTGCTCGAGGATTTTTGCCATTTTCACGCCGTCTTCAAGCGTGTAACCCTTTCCCGGCTGTCCGATCATCTCGTAACATTCGTCAACGGAAAGACGCACGATAACAGGAAAATTCTTTCCGCACTCTGTTTTGATGCCTCTCAGGATGTTGAGGAGAAAACGCATTCTGTTTTCGAGTGAGCCGCCGTATTCGTCTGTGCGGTTGTTGGTGACGGGGGACAGGAACTGCTGAAGTAAATACCCATGTGCGGCGTGAAGCTCAACACCGTCACAGCCGGCCTTGAAAACGCGGACGGCACCGTCGATGAATTCCCGTTCAAGCTCTTTGATCTCGTTCTTGCGAAGCGCTCTGACTCTTCCGCCGGCAAAGTAAGCCGGTTCACATTTCGACGGAGCAACCGAGGACGGAACGATATTGTGGTCAAGAAGCAGGGGGCCTGCCGACGGCGTGAGCTTGAAAAGAAGCTTACCGTAGGCGCCTTTGGTCATTTCCTGCATTTTAATGCTCAAAGGTACTGTGCCGACAAGCAGACCGACGTTCTGTCTG
Source organism: Oscillospiraceae bacterium (assembly GCA_022779945.1). Taxonomy (GTDB): domain Bacteria; phylum Bacillota; class Clostridia; order Oscillospirales; family Acutalibacteraceae; genus UBA6857. The sequence goes on from JALEYA010000110.1 coordinate 6,294, forward strand.
CCCGGGTGGTGAAGCTGAACGAAAAGCTTTGCGCCGTGACGCTGAATTCTCCTTGCCATTTCGGCAAGCGGCTCAATATGGTAATCGTGACTGACCGCAAGCTGATTGAAAGCGGCGGCGCCCGTTTTGTCGTCCACTCTTGTGATTTCGGTGATGATAAGACCCGTTCCGCCTTTGGCACGCTCTTCATAGTAGTTCATCATTCTTTCGGTCGGGGTTCCGTCGAACTGACCGAAGCCGACCATCATCGGCGACATGACAACACGGTTTTTTATTTCGCAGCTGCCGATTTTCATCGGGCTTGCAAGCATTTTTAAGTCCATATTTCAACAATCTCCTTTGCTTGACGGTACAAGAAAATATTACCTTTTTATTTTATCATAGTCACGATAAGAAATCAATGATTTTTCCGTCTGCGGTGCAAGTTGTTTCCTGACGGAAAAAACAGACCGATAGGTCTTGACTTGTCAGACTGTATCAACTATACTTTAAGCAAATGGAATACTGTTTTATTCAAGGAGGTTTTGTATATGAAAAAATATGTATCGTACCTTTTGGTGTTTGTTTTGCTTCTTTGCAGCTGTCTTGCCGCCTGCTCAAACGGCGGTGACGCAGATACTTCCGCTCCCGGTCAGGCTGCGGATTTTTCCGAGGATGCAGGCACGACCGCCGCACCCGAAAATATTCCCGTTCAGACAACAAAGGATCCGACGGGTCAGTCCGGAGTCGGTGACTTTCAAAGCTTCAAGGGACAGACGCTTGACGGCGAAACCGTGGACAGCGAAATCTTCAAAAACGCAAAGCTGACCGTGGTCAACGTCTGGGGTACATTCTGTTCCCCCTGCATTGAAGAGCTTCCACACTTAGGCGAAATCGCGGCGGAATACAAGAAAAAAGGTGTTCAGGTGATCGGTCTTGTCGGTGATGTTTACGATCAGGACGGAAAGCTTACCGAAGCGACCGTCAATGACGCCAAGAGTATCATCAAGGAAACCAAGGCCGATTATACCCACATCGTACCCGACATTGATTTCTGCCGTGTGGTTTTGTCGAATATGACCGCTTTCCCGACGACATATTTTGTGGACAGTGAGGGTAATTTTGTCGGCAAAGCCGTTGTCGGTGCGAAGGATAAAGACGGTTGGGAAGAAACCATTGACGCGGTTCTTTCTTCGTTTGAATAAGTATGAAAAATTTTGTGAAATCGAACCTGCCCGCAATCGCCGTCCTTGTTCTGGCTGTTGCTTTTATAGCGTTGGGGGAGTGGCGCGGTGAAACAGCGGTAGTACTGAAAAAAGCGGTCAATATTTGTCTGGAGTGTATCGGAATTGGCTAAGATGTTCAAAAAGCTGAAAGAGAATGCACGCACGGTGTTTCAGTTTTGCTATGCTGCCCTGACGAACGGCTATGTTTACGGCTTTTTCGGCGGAAAAATCTTCAAGGGCAACACAAAAGGCTTCTGTGTTCCGGGCCTTAACTGCTATTCGTGTCCCGGGGCGTTGGGTTCTTGTCCGATCGGCTCGTTTCAGGCGGTGCTTTCCGAACGCAATTTTAAGTTTGCGTTTTACGTTGCCGGGATCCTGATGCTTTTCGGTGCGGTATTCGGTCGGTTTGTGTGCGGTTGGCTTTGTCCGTTCGGACTTGTGCAGGATCTGCTTTATAAAATCCCTTTCCCGAAAAAGCGGAAAAAGCTTCCGGGCGACAAATGGCTCAAGTACCTCAAGTATATTGTTTTCGCTGTTTTCGTCGTACTTTTGCCGCTGACGGTTCTTGACATCATCGGGCAGGGAAGCCCATGGTTCTGCAAATATATCTGCCCGTCGGGCACGCTATTCGGCGCATTTCCGCTTGCCGCTGCCGATGAGGGCATTAGGGGCGCATTGGGCAGTCTTTTCGGCTGGAAAACTGCTGTGCTTGTATTCTTACTGCTGTTGTCTGTCGTGGTTTACCGTCCGTTCTGCCGCTATCTTTGTCCGCTCGGTGCCGTGTATTCCGTGTTTAACCCGATCGCATTTTATCGTTACAAGGTCGATTCCGACAAATGCACAAAATGCGGAAAGTGCCAAAAGGAATGTAAAATGGACATCAGAGTCTACGAAAAGCCGAATGATCCCGAATGTATCCGGTGCGGCGACTGCATCAAGGCTTGTCCGTACGGTGCAATTTGTCCGAGCGTGCGTATGAAGAATGAAAGAAGTAATAAAAAGCAAAAATAACCTATGAAAATTGCCGCCTGAAGGTTGATCCTTTCGGCGGCATGATTTTTTGATTACGGCTTTTTGATTTTGTTGAGCCGTGCGTTCATATCGAGAAGCTGTTCTTTTGTCAGTTCAATATTCATCATACCGAGCATGGAGCAAAGACGCAAAACCGTAAAGCCGGAAAGCATGCCCATCATATCCTGACTCATTTCAAACCCGGCAAAGCCTTTGCCGCCTTTTCCTGCGGTCAGCTTGGCCATGATCGACGAAAAGAGGGAAGCACCCGCAGGCGTTTCAAGGATATCCCCGATTTTGTCGTTTAAGGAGAAGTAGCCCTCCGGCTCAATAATGTCGAACCAGTTTAAAACGGCGCCTTTTTCTCTGAGTCGGTATTTCTCATTAAACTTTCCGACTTTTTTGATGAAGCTTTCGTCCTTTTCGTTGCCCGCAACGGCGACAAGCTTCGTTTCGCCCTTGTTCGGAACGTCAAAGTAGAAGAAATGAACATCGCTCGACTTCTTTCCGAGACTTTTTCCGTTTGCGAAAAGTTCGACCTCTTTCTGATTGGAATAAACGGTGATTCCGGTTGTCTCCTCGGCTCTTTCGACGTATCGCTTGCCGCAAATATGCACAAACGGAACATCGGACAGCCACGCCTTGTACGCGTAAAATGAATCTTTTTTGTATTTGCGGTCAAAGGTGACAAGTCCTTTGTGGTTCTGACCGTTTTCGCCGCCCTCGTTCCGGGCATCGGCGCCAAAATCGAACATATTCCAGACGTGTGTTGCCCAAAGGTACTTCCTTGTATAAAGCTGCTTAATCAGCTCTTCATGATAGTAAGCCTGATATTCCTCGGTGTAGTCGCCCTGCGTCGGCTTCGACGTATGCCAGTTGAGCGCTTCACAGCCGTATTCGCTGCACCCGATCGGAATGTCCGGGTGGGCGGCGTGGAATTTATCAAACCACGGTCCGTTCATCGAAGTGTCACCGCCGTACCAGCCGAAGTAATGATTATACGACACAACGTCGGGTATCTGAATATACGGGTCGTTGATGTCGCACGGAGAAACGCAGGCGATGGTCGTCAGCCTTGTCTTGTCCAGCTCGTGGGCAAGGTCGTTGAGAATTCTGTGATTTTCGAGTAAGTCCGCATCACTGCCCTGCATGGTGATTTCGTTCGAAAGTCCCCAGACCACGATCGACGGATGGTTGTAGTTTTGTAAAATCAGCTCTTTCATCTGTGAAATCGTGTTTTCTCTGCCGTTCGGCATATGCTTTGAAATATACGGTATTTCCGCCCAGACAACGATTCCGTATTCGTCGCAAAGGTCATAGAAATATTCGTCGTGCTGATAGTGGGCGAGCCGGACGGTTGTTGCGCCGATTTCGTCAATCAGCTCCATATCCTCTTTGTGATCCTCTTTCGAAAGTGCGTTGCCCTTGCCCCATCTGTCCTGATGGCGCGATACCCCTCTGAGCGGATACGCTTCGCCGTTAAGAAAAAAGCCGTTATCGGGGTCAATAGAAAAGCTTCTTATGCCGAAACGGGTTTCGATTTCGTCCATGATTGTTCCGTTCTCGATCAGCTCGGCTTTCGCCGTGTAAAGATACGGGTCACGTTTTCCGTGCCAGAGATGTGCGTTTTCGATTTCAAAGCTGACACGGCTTTCGGAGGACTCTTTTCGGACGATGGTGTTGCGGTCGGCGTCAAGAATGCTGTATCGTACCTTTTTCTCGGGACCTTGATTGATCAGATACACGTCAAAGTCGATTTTGGCGTCGGTTCCGCTTACGGTCGGGGTAACTTTCAACCCGGGTGTACCGTAATATTCGAGTTCAAAATGCGACTCGGGTACGCAGATGATGCTCACGTCGCGGTACAGTCCGCCGTAAAACGTAAAGTCCGCCATCTGCGGATAGACCTTCTCATTTTCGCTGTTGTCGCAGGTGATGACAAGAAGACTTTCCGCCTTGAGACTGTCCGTAAGGTTCACTCTGAACGTGGAGTAGCCGCCCTCATGTCTTTTGAGCAGCTTTCCGTCCACATACACTTCGCAAACCGAATTTGCGCCCTTGATTTCAAGATAGTACCGGTCTGCTTCGGGCAGCTCGGCTTTGATAATTTCCTTTGCGTAATATCCCTTGCCCCGGTAATAATCCGCACCGCCGTCCTGGCCGTCGATGGCGTTCCATGTGTGCGGAAGATTGACAAAATCCCAGTCGCTGTAAATTCGGTCGGGGATTGCATCTGCACGCTTTGTAAAAGCCCATTTCTGATTGATATTCACCTTTGTTCTCATTTTCAGTCACCTTTCGGATTAGTATTGTCATCGGCTTTTCCGCCGTTTGCGTCAGCTCGTTTTTCGCTGAGAATCCTGACATTTTCGTCTACCTGTTTTTTCTTGAGCGGATACCAGAACCAGAGGATCAGCGCAAGAATGATAAGTCCGATCGCCGGAACAAGTGTCGAAATGTCAAATATGCCCCGTTTGATTTCCGGTGTGACCATGTCGGGTGTCGTGTAGCCGATTGCGGTCAGAAGTCCGCCGGA
>JALEYA010000113.1 GCA_022779945.1 Oscillospiraceae bacterium
TAATGTTTTCTTTGACGAATACGGAAACTTCTCGAGCGGTGCGCTGAAAATCGACGCCTTCCTGCAAAATAAAATCAAAGACGAAATTACTAAACAGATTACCGACCGGGAAGCACTGAAAAAGCTGACGGAAAAAGAGCTGAAAATCAACCTCAGCTTAAACAGTATCGGCCTTTCCCTTGAGCCGGATGTCTATACCCAGAAGAAAGAGATCATCCTCGAAAAGGAGAAGGAAGATCTTGTGCCGTATGATGAACCGCTCGAAAGAAAGTTCTGTATATATCTGCTCAGTCAGGAAGTGATCGACTCGCTGGAGGAAATTCCCTGTACGCTCACCGTAAGGCTTTCAACACTCAACAGCGCAGGTGAATACGAAGAAAAAGTAAAAAGCGAAATTAAATTTACACTCAAGTCGTATAAAAAGCAGTACATCAACGAGCATATTACGGCTCTTCAAAGGGACGGTTTGTATCGCTCAAAGGTGATTGATAACAGTGTTGCTGTTACGATGGACGGACTGGAGAAAAAGCTTCAGTATAAATACTTCCAGTACCTGAAAAAGGGACTTGTTAAGACGCTTGCCGACTGCGTGACGGATTTCACCGACGTCAACGCCTATCAGGTGATTCTGGCAGACTATATCAGCACGATCAACTCCCCGGACAACATCGAAAAGATGGCGCTTGATTATGTCGGAAAAGAAGCATTGTCAACCGGTAAAAGAATTCTGAATATCATTCTTGATTTTGCCAAGAGATTTTATACGGACGATGCGCTCGAAAAGGTTCAGAAGCAGATCAGCAACGGCGATGTCACGATCGACGCTGTCAAAGACGTCATGAGCGGAAAAACGACCTCGGGTCCGGTTTATGATATCATGCAGGACATGCTGAAGACGAGCAGCGGAGCCAAGGCACTTGACGGGGCGCTGTTTGTCAATAATATGGTCGGCGACGTGATGAAAAAATACGGCTATGTCGCCGATACGGTCAATGCGGCGATCGAAACGTATAACGTGGTTTGTTCGCTGAACGCATATCTTGATATTCAGCAGGAACAAAAGCAAGTCTTTGTCGAACTGAGAGATCAGGCTCGTGCGGACGGAAATACACCGCTTGCAAAAGCTCTCGACGACTATATTCAATATGACAGTGACGTCGGCTTTTCGAAGTTCTCCGATTCGCTTATCGCGGCGGCAAGAAAAAGCGGCGGAAAGTTCCTTTCACAAGGCGTTACGGTTGTTACCTCGGTTTTCGGGAAAAAATTCAATGAAAAGCTTGTCGGCTTCCTTGGTGAAAAAGTATTTAACGGCGCTTCGAGTGCATTCGCATATATGACGGCGGCAATCGAGGGCGGAAAAATTATTTCCAACATCCTCGGTAATACGGATGACTATGCCGATGCGATGGGTGAGATCGTTATTGCCTGCGGATTCCGGAAAAGTTTGTTCAATACCGTTATGAATCTGTATACGCAGATGCTGACCAGTAATGCCCAAAAGGACAGCAACGGCGCATACCTTTATGTCCGAGAGCTTGACTGCGCGCTCGAAATGCTGAAGTTTGCGGAAAACAATACCTGCAATAAGACACTTGATGCGCTGAAAAGTACGGAAAGCAGTATTGTCATCAATTTCTTCCGGGAAAAGAAGCTTGAGCTGAAAAAACAGATCTCTCTGATTCAGATAAGACAGGTCGGTCTTTCCGACGCATATTGTCATAACATCTACCTGTCTCAGCTTTATGCGAAGATTCTTGCGACCTCCTGTCCGGAATTCGGCTTTGACGGAACGGTCGGCGATGAATTTGAAGATACCCCGTATAAAACGATCACAATCCAATGCCCGGTCAATGTGTATGTTTATCGCAACGGCACGCTTGTGACCGCAATTGTGGACAACAAGCTGAAAAAGAGCAACAGCAGGATTTCGGCACTCGTTATCGGCGACGAGAAGTATGTCTGTCTGCCGACTTCGGACAGCTACACGGTCAAGCTTGTGGCAACGGACGGCGGAACGATGGACTACTCGGTGTTTGAGTTTGACGCCGGCGGACAGCCGATCAGAAACGTGTCTTATGATGCGGTCACGCTGACGAAGGATCAGCAGTTCAGCGCGGCGGTCGGTAAAGACAGCATTCCGGCTTCGTCAAGCTATAACCTGAAAACCGGCACAAACACGATTTCACCGACAAGCGACGACTATGTCAAGCTGACGGCGTTAAGCTTTGCAAACAGCTCTGAAAACGTTTATGTCGATTCGACCCTTGCTCTTTCAGTCAATAAAACGCCCGAAAACGCAAAAGAAACCTATTTCAAGTGGGAAAGCAGTGCCCCGACCGTTGCCAAAGTCAATTCGGACGGAACGGTAACGGGAATCAAAGCCGGTACGGCAATAATCACCTGTACGTCGAAGCTCGACAGCACCGTTAAGGCAACCGTTACCGTGACGGTAAAAGCGTGTACGCATAGCTTCAGTGCCTATGAAACCGTCAGTGAATCGACCTGCATAACCTACGGCTACCAGACAAGAACCTGTTCGGTCTGCGGAAAGACGGAGACGAAAACGCTTGCCACCCTCAAGCCGCACGTTCCGGACGGCGAGACGTTCACAATAGCCGCGACCTGTACGGAGAACGCAAAAAAGTTCCGCCTTTGCAAAAACTGCCATAAGACAGCGGAAACGATTGACCAACCGAATACCGCCTTGGGTCATGCCGTGGTTGTCGACAAGGCGGTTGCCGCCACCTGCACCAATACGGGTCTGACCGAGGGCAAGCATTGCTCACGGTGTAAGGCGGTGTTGGTCGCCCGCAAGACCGTAGCGAAAAAAGCCCACACCTACAAAACCACCGTAACCCCGGCGACAACATCCAAAGACGGAAAAGCGGTTGCCGCCTGCACAGTCTGCAAAGCAGTCGCCAAAACCGTTGTGATCCCGAAAATCGCTTCAATCGGTCTTTCTTCCCCTTCATACACCTATGACGGAAAGGCGAAAACGCCGACTGTCACCGTAAAGAACAGTAAGGGAACAACGCTTAAAAACGGCACGGATTACACCGTTGCTTATGCTTCCGGCAGAAAAATGCCGGGACAGTATGCCGTGAAAATCACCTTTAAGGGCAATTACAGCGGAAGCAAAACCTTGTATTTCACAATTCTTCCCGGTGTGACAAGCAAGATTGCAACAGCGACCAATTCTTCGGCAATCAAAATCGCATGGAAAGCCGTACCGGGAGCGACCGGTTACAGAATCTTCCGGTATGACACAAAGACAAAGAAGTATGTTACGCTGAAAACAACAACCGGCACCTCTTATACGGTTACAAAGCTGAAAAGCGGTACAAGCTATAAATTCGCCGTAAGGGCTTACACAACCGTAAACGGTAAGGTTTATTGGGCGTCCGGCTACAAGACAATTACAGCTACCACCAATCCCGGCACGCCGACCCTCAAAGCGGTTGCCGGAACAAAAAAGGCAACGCTTTCCTGGAATAAGCAAAACGGAGCGACCGGCTATCTGCTGTACATGGCAACGAGCAAGAACGGTAAGTACACGAAGATCGCGACACTTAAAGGCAACACCAAGGTCAGCTACACCAAAACGGGACTGACCAAGGGCAGATATTACTATTTCAAGGTGATCGCATACAAAACCGTCGGCAGCACGAATCTTTACGGCGCGTACTCGTCGGTCCGATATGTGAAGGTGAAATAAGAAGGAAAATATGCCCGGAAGGTTCACACTTTCGGGCATAATTTAATACTTTATTAATACAATATTGACAACAAGCGCACGATGGTATAATATAATAGTAACAACAAAAGGGGGGTTGGGCATGGATCTGATTCAGGAACAGCTATGTTTTATTCGAAAACTTATCAGCCTGATGGTCATTATTATAACGGTTGTTACTTTATATTTCCCGACACCCGAAGATGGTGATTGGGAGTTCATCGAAAAAGCAAGAGGAGATTCGGGAAAATTTCCGCTTTTTTAAAAAATATTGTTAAATAGCATTGACTTTTTGGATCATTGTTGTTATAATATCAAAGTCGTTGCAAGATATTGCAACCGTTCGGGAGCATAGCTCAGCTGGGAGAGCATCTGCCTTACAAGCAGAGGGTCATAGGTTCGAGCCCTATTGTTCCC
>JALEYA010000127.1 GCA_022779945.1 Oscillospiraceae bacterium
TTGCGGATATTCCTTGTACAGGCAGAGCCGGCATTTTCCATCATTCTCTGGTAGCTGAGACCGTATTTTGCGGTAAACTGTTCTACCTGCTTCATTTCGGCACTGTTAAGCAGTCTCATAATATACACCTCTTTTGACTTATTACAGCTGAATTATAGCATAAGTAACTTAAAAATAAAATATTTTTTTCTAATGTCTTGCATTATTTTTTTGTTTGTGTTAAACTTTATGACAATAATAATTTTGATAACGCTGTGAAAAAGAGAGTAAGTGTCCGGCGGCTCCAAGAGAGAAATCTGTTTGCTGAAATGATTTTGTGCCCGTCCTCACCGAAGTTCACTTTGGAGCGGTTCGGCTCAAAACGGTAAGAGGTGTTGTTTACCGTCGGTAGGCTGAAACGGGTTATCTCCGTTAGAGGATAGTCGAGTGTTTGCTCAGGCAAAAATTAGGGTGGTACCGCGGAGTCTGCTTCGTCCCTATCTTGGGGCGGAGCTTATTTATTTTGTCCGCAAAATAAACTATTGTATTTCAGAAAGGAAGAAACTGCCATGAAACAGCAACTTGAGGCGATTCGCGAAAGCGCAAAAAGCCAGCTTTCAAAAGCCGCATCACTTGCCGAACTTGATTCGCTGAGAGTTAAGTATCTCGGTAAAAAAGGCGAACTGACCGCAATCTTAAAGCAGATGGGTAAGCTTTCCGCAGAGGAAAGACCGGTTATCGGTCAGCTTGCCAACGAAATCAGATCCGATCTGGAGGCTTCGATTGCCGACAGCGTCGAAGATATCAAGCAAAAGCTTCTTGAGCAAAAGCTCAAAGCCGAAAAAATCGACGTAACCCTGCCCGCAAAGAAGCAGGCGCTCGGTCATAAGCACCCGCTTTCGATCGTACTTGACGAGGTAAAGGACATTTTCTTCGGCATGGGCTTCAGCATCGCCTCGGGTCCCGAGGTGGAGTGGGATTACTACAACTTTGAAGCCCTCAACATTCCCGAAAATCACCCGGCGAGAGATACGCAGGATACCTTCTATATTACCGAAAAAATGCTTCTGAGAACACAGACCTCACCGTGTCAGATCCGCGTCATGGAGAATCAGAAGCCGCCGATCCGCATTATTGCTCCCGGACGTGTTTACCGTTCGGACGCCGTTGACGCCACCCATTCACCGCTGTTCCATCAGATCGAGGGTCTTGTTGTGGATAAAGGCATCACGATGGCAGACCTCAAGGGTAACCTTGAATCGTTCGCAAAGCGCCTTTACGGTGAGCAGACCAAAATCAGACTTCGTCCGCATCACTTTCCGTTTACCGAGCCGTCATGTGAAATCGACGTTTCGTGCTTCCGCTGCGGCGGCAAGGGCTGCCCGATGTGTAAGGGTGAGGGATGGATCGAAATTCTCGGCGCCGGCATGGTTCACCCGAAGGTACTTCGGAACTGTGGCATCGACCCCGATGTTTACAGCGGTTTTGCATTCGGCTTAGGACTCGAAAGACTCGTTATGTTCCGCTTCAATATTGATGATATGCGTCTGCTTTATGAAAATGACGTAAGATTCCTCAATCAGTTTTAAGGAGGTGCAGGAAAATGAATTTATCGAAAAAATGGCTTCTTGACTTTGTTGACCTTGCTGTCAGCGACAAGGAATTTGCCGATGAAATGACACTTTCCGGCTCAAAGGTTGAGTCTTTTGAAGTGGAAGGCAGCGAGCTTGACAATATTATCACAGGCAGAATCGAAAGCCTTGAACGGCACCCGGATTCCGACCATATGTGGATCTGCATGGTGAACGTCGGCAAGGACGAAACTATACAGATCGTGACCGGTGCACAGAATCTGAAGGTCGGTGACGTTGTCCCCGTTGCGATGGATCACTCCGTGATTCACGGCGGACAGAAGATCACCAAGGGAAAGCTTCGCGGTGTGGAAAGCAACGGTATGCTCTGTTCCCTCGGTGAGCTCGGTCTTACGGCTCATGACTTTCCGTATGCAATCGAGGACGGAATCTTTGTTCTCGGCGACGACTGCAACAGAACGCTCGGTATGGATATCCGGGAAGCAATCGGTCTGAACGATACCGTAACCGAATTTGAAATTACTTCAAACCGTCCGGACTGCCTTTCCGTTATCGGTCTGGCAAGAGAAGCGGCGGCAACCTTCAAAAAGCCGCTGAAGACACATATTCCGTATGTTTCCCCGTCGGACGGCGATGTCAACGAGCTTCTGAGCGTTGATATTCAGAATCCCGACAAATGTTACCGTTACTGCGGTGCTGTCGTAAAGAACGTAAGAGTCAAGGCTTCTCCGCGCTGGATGAGAGAAAGACTTCGTGCCTGCGGTGTAAGACCTATCAACAATATCGTCGATATTACAAACTATGTTATGCTTGAATACGGTCAGCCGATGCACGCTTTCGACCTGAGATACATCAACAATCACAGCATTATCGTCCGAAACGCCAAGGACGGCGAAACCATCACCACGCTTGACGGAATCGAAAGAACGCTCACGCCCGAAATGCTGGTTATTGCGGATGCGGACAAGCCGGTAGCCGTTGCCGGTGTCATGGGCGGCGAATACAGCGGAATCATGGACGACACGAATACGATCGTATTTGAAAGCGCCTGCTTCAACGGCCCGTCAACAAGAATCACTTCCAAAAAGCTCGGACTTCGCACCGAGGCTTCGGGAAGATACGAAAAAGAGTTGGATCCGCAGAACTGTATGCCGGCTTTAATGCGTGCGCTTGAGCTTGTACAGCTTCTTGACGCCGGTGATGTTGTAAACGGCATCATTGACTGCGATAAATCCACTAAGCTTCAGAGAACGCTTCCGTTCCTGCCGGAATGGGTCAACAGCTTTATCGGTATTGACATCAGCGCCGACGACCAGAAAGCGATTCTTGAAAGAATTGACGTCAAGGTTGAGGGCGACACGATTGTTGTTCCGTCTTTCCGGAATGACCTTGAGCATCTTGCCGATATTTCCGAGGAAATTGCCCGTTTCTACGGTTATCAGAACATTCCGAACCGTCCGCTTGCCGGCGTTGCGAATGCCGCTCTGACCGAAGCGCAGAAACTGGAAAAGGTTGTTTCGTCAACCATGCTTGCCTGCGGCTTTACGGAAATTGCCACGTTCTCGTTCATCAGCCCGAAGGCTTACGATAAGATCAGACTGCCCGAAAACAGTCCGAAGAGAAACAGCGTTGTTATCTCAAACCCTTTAGGCGAGGATACCAGCGTTATGAGAACGACGGTTATTCCGTCCATGCTTGACGTGCTTTCAAGAAACTACAACAACCGCAACGAATCGGCAGCACTCTTCGAACTTTCAAACGAGTACATCTGGAAAGGACCGGACGAGCTTCCCGACGAAAACGAAAAGCTTACAATCGGTATGTACGGAAATGCTTACGACTTCTTCACGCTGAAAGGCGCCGTTGAGGAGCTGTTCGATGTTGTCGGAATCAAGAACTATGACGTTGAGCCGCTAACGGACGATCCGACCTTCCATCCGGGAAGAACGGCGGTTATCAAACTCGGTGACGAAGTCCTATCGGTAATCGGCGAGGTTCATCCTGCTGTGCTCAACAATTATGAAATCGGAACCAAGGCATATGTTGCACAGGTTGATTTCGCTGCTCTTGTGAAGTACGGCGACAACAAGCGAAGCTACAAGGCGCTCCCGAAATTCCCGGCATCAAGCCGTGATCTTTCATTCGTTTGTGACAGTGATGTTCCCGTCATGAAGATTGAAAAGATCATCGCAAAAGCGGTCGGAAAGATCCTCGAAGATATTGCTTTGTTCGATGTTTATGTCGGTTCACAGATTCCCGAAGGGAAGAAGAGTGTTGCTTTCAGCGTCAGAATGAGAGCGGCTGACCGCACACTTACCGATGCGGAAGCCGATTCTGCCGTCAAAAAAGCGGTTGATGAGCTTGAAAAGCTTGATATTACGCTTCGTGCCTGATAAAAATAATTAAATTTTAAAAATATCCTTGTTTTCATAAAAAAAGTGTTGTATAATAGACTTATATTATATAATTGTTTGGAGGGTCGGCTGATGAACGACAGAACACGAGAATTTTCCATTTACAAAGATGAGAATACTCAGATGCGCGAGGTTCTTACAGATGTTTATAACGCGTTGGTTGAAAAAGGTTACAATCCGATCAACCAGATCGTCGGCTACATTTTGTCAGAGGATCCGACATACATCACAACACATAATAACGCCCGCAGTCTTATCCGTAAGATTGACCGAGATGAGCTTTTGCAGGAACTTGTAAAAAGCTATCTCAATGACGGTAAGGAATAAAGGAGACATAGAATGGCAGCAGCTAAAACAGCGAAAAAGAAAAATGAATTTCTTGAATACAAGGGCAGACCTCTTGTAAGAAAAGGAAACACGATTTATTACGGAAGCCTTGCCGACGACTTTGTTCTGGTGCTTCAGATTCTTTCGACAAAAGAGCAGAACGGTCTGACCGTTGCCGACAGAGTGATGGTTCAGCTTTTAAAAAACGATCCGGATCTGAGACTGAACGAAAGAATCGTGCACAAAATCGAAAAGCGCGGTTTATACAGTGCTATGCACATCGGCAGCTTTTGGCTTGAAAAAGCTTTATCCGAATAACAAATCAATCATTGCGGCAACAGCTTTCATGTTGCCGCCGATTACCGTCCATGGCGCAGCTGGATAACGCAGCAGATTCCGATTCTGAAGATCGGGGGTTCGAATCCCTCTGGGCGGGCCATATGAAAAGTGCCGTAAACCCTTATGAATAGGGCGTTTACGGCACTTTTTTCAAGAAGCGTTCAAGCACTGAATCGATCGTAAAAATTACCTGATAGGGATGATTCAGAAAATCTTGCAAATTTCTATAATTCGGTTTTTGTCTTCACAGGATAGTTTTCTGAATATTTTTATAAGCTGAAACTCCTGCGCAGTTAAAGCGGTTTCTGACGTGCTGATTTTGTCTGAAATCCCGGCAATGTAATCGATCGGTACATGATAGAAATTCGAAAGGGAAATTGCCAATTCCAGAGGTATTTCTCTTTCGCCGGTTTCATATCTTCGATATTGTGTTAGTTGAATAAAAAGGTTTTCTGCAAGCTGCTTTTGTGTCAGATCTCTGTCCTCTCTAAGATCTCGGATTCGTTCGTACTTTCCCATACAATCACCTCTTTACTACATAATTTATCAAAAAACACCAAATGGTGTTGATATGTTTCGAAAAGAGTGTTACAGTTTTTGAAAAAAGCACCATAAGGTGTTAGGATGTCATCGTTTGTATGTGGATATCCTCATCGGTGTAAAAAGGGGTCAGAAGAATGAATTCATCAGTCAGAAAAACGTTAAGAGAAATTCAGCGCAGAGATAAGGTCAAAAATGAAGCACTTCAAAAAGGTTGGCGATCAAGATGGACGTTATTGTTGAAGGCCTGGAGCGGTGCAGACAGAGGAAGTCATCTTGGATGGCTCGGTTTTTATCAGGAAGCTGATGAAGTTCGTGCGAAGTATAAGTTCGGTATTAAGGAAATGGCTGAGCTTACTGTCGGGGCAGCCACAATGATGGGGAATTCTATGCTCCATGACGGTGTTACCGATTCGTTGAACAATACGGTAACATACGGTCACATTGATAATTCACGCGGCACTTCGGCTTTGTTCAGAACGATTGCAAGTATGTTCTATTTAGTGAAAGAACAGATTCTTATTATTTTCGGAAAATATAAAACAGATGCGTTCGGGTTGCCTGTTTGTTGGTTCAAACCGAAGAATGTCGGAAGTTCTGTTAACGGGAACAGCAATCCTGTTAACGGGAACAGGAATCCTGTTAATGGGACGATTAATCCGATGAATGCAGTCAACAATCCGAATAATTATCTTTCGCAAAATCAGCCTTAAGTATTTGTGCAGATCAATTTATGAAAAGCTCGGTTCAGGAACACAGGACACCTGAACCGAGCTGAATTATTGGTATGTATTTATTGAAACTCCTTCCGGAGCTTTGAAATGACCTTCTTTTCGATCCGTGAAACATAGGATCGTGATATGTTCATTTTGTCTGCAATTTCCCTTTGCGTCATAGGACTCGTGCCGTAAAGGCCGTAGCGCAGAATGATAATCTTTTTTTCTCTTTCATCCGTTATTTTTTCAATGAAACCATAAAGCTTTTTCGTACTTTTTGTAAGCTCGATATCTTCAATAATTGTATTATCCTTGAAAACGATATCCATAAGTGTTAATGGGTTTCCTTCACTGTCAATGTCAATCGGATCTTCAAAGCTTACGGTTGCCGAATCTTTTTTTTTGGCGCGGAAGTACATCAGGATTTCATTTTCAATACACCTTGATGCATACGTCGCAAGCTTTGTTCCCTTTTCAGGCCGGAAGTTGTCGATTCCCTTAATCAGACCAAGCGTTCCGATTGAGACAAGGTCATCCTGTTCGGCACCTGACGAATAATATTTCTTGACAATATGTGCAACAAGACGTAAATTGTGCTCAATTAATTCACTGCGGGCGGCTGTGTCGTTCTCGTTTTTGAATTTTTCAAGCAGCTCGGCTTCCTGCTTTTGCGTTAACGGTTTCGGGAAGGAACCGGGGGACGAAAGATGAAGAAAGAAAAACAGTAAGTTGCTGAACACATTTTTTATTATTTCGAACATAATCGGCCTCCTGAATGACAGCTTTTTTGCTGATTTGGTAAAAATTACTTAAATTTAAGTAAAATCTTTGAAATTAGGTTGAATTATTTAATTATATTTATTATAATTACCTAATAGTATGGATCAGTTTGTACTATTTTTATGATATTACGGTTTATGCTCTATGGGAGGTAACTTCATGGATAATAAAAAAGTGAATACCGCCGGAAACCCGGCTAAAAAAGAAAAGAAAAAAAAGAAGAAAAGAAAAAAGCATCCCGTGTTGTTTACGATTTTTCTTGTCTGCTTTTGTATCTTTACCGTATGTATGCTGACCGGTATTGTTGTCGGCACATCGCTTTTATCTTATGTTGATTCTTTTATCAATGGGAAAGTTGTTATCGACCTGGACAACTATAAGAATTCACAAAGTCAGACGTCCATCATGTATGCGTACGATGAAAACGAAAATGCTGTCGAACAGCTCCGACTTCACGGCGAAGAAAACCGTATCTGGCTCAACTATGACGAGATGCCGGAAAATCTTCTGTGGGCATTCGTCTGTCTTGAGGACAAGCGTTTTTATGAGCACGACGGCGTCGACTGGATTCGTACGGTAGCTGTTCTTGTCAAGCCCGAATACGAAGGTCAGGGCGGTTCGACCATTACACAGCAGCTGATTAAGAACCTGACCGACCAGAAGGAAGTCACTTATATCCGAAAGTTCAATGAAATATTACGAGCGTTGAATTTTGAAAAATATTACTCGAAAAAGGATATTCTGGAAGCGTACCTGAATACCGTTTATCTCGGCGCCGGCTGTTACGGGGTAAAAACTGCTGCCGAAACCTATTTCGGAAAAGAAGCAAAGGATCTGAATCTTGCCGAATGTGCCATGCTTGCCGGTATTACGCAGGCGCCTTACAGTTACAGTCCGTATGTCAGCATGGAAAAGGCAAAAAGCCGACAGAAGACCTGTCTCGGTGCAATGCTTGATGAAGGAAGGATCACCCGAAAGCAATATAACGCCGCATTAAAGACCAAGATCAATCTTGTCAAACAGTCAGAGAAGGACGATGAGGAGCAAGACGAGAATAAGGAGATCATGTCCTGGTACGAAGAGTATGTGATTGACCAGGTAATTGCCGATCTGCAAAGTGAATACGGCTATGAATATAACGAAGCATGGCGTATGGTTTATTACGGCGGTCTGAGCATCTATTCCGCTGTTGATCTTGAAATCCAGAAGCAGCTTGAGGATATTTATCTGAACCGTTCCGGCTTCCCGTATTCAAGTAAGGATTCAAGAGGACAGCTTCCGCAATCGTCGATGACCATCATGGATTATTCCGGACGTATTGTGGCTCTTGTCGGCGGCACCGGTGAAAAGACGGATAACCGCGCTTATAACCGCGCAACGGACAAACGTGCAAAGAGACAGCCCGGTTCGTCCATCAAACCGCTTGCCGTATATGCGCCGGCAATCGACCTCGGACTGATTACGGCTTCTTCTCCGATCCTTGAAAAAGCTTCGATCGTTGACGGCAGACTCTGGCCGCGTAACTTTAACGGCGACCACGGTTCGGGCGGATATATCACGGTAAAAGAGGCACTTGTAAGATCGCTGAACACGGTTCCTGTCCGTATTCTCAAGGAAATGCTCAGCCTGAAAAACTCTTTTGATTACTGCAATAATAATTTCCACCTGAATTTCTCCGAAAAAGACATGACGTACAGTGCGCTTGCTGTCGGCGGTTCCTACACCGGCGTTACAACGCTTGAAATGGCGGCTGCATTTGCTACGTTCGGAAACGGAGGAAAATACTATAAGCCCTATAGCTACTATAAGGTTCTTGACCGAAACGGCGAGGTTTTGCTTGACAGCACCGATAATGAACCGCAGCAGGCGATTAAGCAGGAGACAGCCAAAACCATGCTCTCCATGATGACAAGTGCTGTCACCCAGGGAAATGGTACCGGTTACGGTTCTAAGATTGACGGTTTCCAGACGTTCGCCAAGACCGGTACAACTTCGGATAACTGCGATAAATGGTACTGCGGCGGAACTCCCTATTATGTTACTGCCGTATGGTACGGATATGACTATCGTGCCAATCTTCATACCGGAGCCACAAACCCGGCTAAGACAATTTTCAAATATGTGTTCAGCAAGCTTCATAAAGACCTGCCCGCAAAGACATTTGATGATGTTTATGCCGGTGTCGACGATCCCGACGAGGTAGTTGTCACAACCGAGGAAAACACGGAGACTACTCTTGATACCGAGACCACGAAAGCACAGACCGGCGGTGTTACGCAGAGCCGGACAACGCAAGGATCAACTGCGGCGAGTACAACCGAAAAGCAGGCGCAGACCACGACAGAAAATGAGCCGTCGGCAACGAAAGCGCCCTCAACGCAAGCACCTTCTTCAAGTCAGGCTCCCGATTTAACGGAAGCACCGGCTGCTGATACCACTGCGGCGCAGTCGTCCTCCAGGCATGCATCAACAAATGCGCAGACGTCCGAAAAGACCGCTGCATCGGAAACTCCTGAAACGCCGGAAATTGATGAGTAGGGATTTGCTCGGATTATGATTATTCTGTCTGTGGATTACGGTGACAGCCGGACAGGTGTTGCCGTATGTGATAAACATGAAATGCT
>JALEYA010000171.1 GCA_022779945.1 Oscillospiraceae bacterium
AAAAAATCGCCCTCTGTCGGATCAAGCTTCAGCGTGATATAGACCGCTTTCTTATCGTCCGAGTAACACACCGCAACAAACATTTTATCTTCTATCAGGTAACGGTCCCAGTTCCATTCTTCTTTAAAATCCTTATGAGCGCCTTTCTTTTTTAAAACGTATTCATCTAGCCATGTGTATTTCATAATTCTGTCTCCGTTCTTTCCTTATGTGGTTTTGTGATCGACCGTAAACTGTCTGATATGCGCTTCGATCTTCTTTATAATTTCCGGCTCTTTGTCCGGCTCACGGTCACAATAATGAATCATCACCGTAACGGGTGCTGTGTACTCAAAAGCGAGCAATGCGGGGTCGGAAGATTTCACAAGACCTTTTTCCATCATTCCCGCAAATACTTTTGTGAAGCGTTCTTCGATGTCCGTGACGAAATGACGGGTAGCAAGAGTACCGATTCTTTCATCGCGGAACTGCTCCTTCATAAGAAGTCGGCGGACACACCTGACCGTTTTATCATGGAGAGTGAAATTGATCTGACGCAGTGAAAGCTCTCTGAATTCTCCCCAATCGTCCGGAATCGGAATATCGGAAACAAGACCGATGTGTTCGGAATAATACCGCTGTGCAGAATCAATCATCGCATTCCAAAGTGCTTCTTTGCTTTCAAAATGCTTGTACAGTGCCGGTTTGGTAATTCCAAGCGACGCGGAAATATCCCGCAGTAAAGCGCCTTCATAGCCTTTTTGCGCAAATACGGTTAAAGCGGCGTTCAAAATCTCTTCTTTTGTGGTTTTCATTCAGTCTACCTCGTAAGCTCAGCAAAAGTTACCCTTGAGTTACTTTTATTATAGTTACTTCGAGGTAACTTATCAAGTACTGTCTGAAAACGATTCTATGTCCCGTCTGTTTCCGACAGACAAACGAGAAATGCAGATAACAACAAGGGTAACACCGATCAAAGTCGATGTTACCCCAAAAAATCGTGTAAGCTTTCCATGTGCTGAACATTATACCACAGCGTTCCAATACTTTTCTACTGTACAGAATCTGCGGTGATTGTGTTTTTCTTTGAAAATGACAGCAGAATATCGTAAAAGCTGACCGCAAAAGGATTGTCTGAATTTTTGTTCCGTATAACAGCGGTCTGTGTCCGCACCGGGTTCAGCGGCTCTAAAAGGCAGCCTGACGCTTCGCAGAAAATGCTGTTTTGTTCAGGCGAAAGGACAAAAGCGTTATATGCCTTCTCTTTTTCACAAGCTGTATGTTCGATAAAACCGAAGTCAATTCTGCTTTTATCAAGCGCATCGTATATTTCCGCCGTCTTTCCGAACAAAAAATGAATCGGACAATCCGGACTTGCTTTCGAAAACGCTTCAAACAACGGACTTAACGAATCAAGGATCATCGGATTATCAAAGGCCAGCACGAGCCGGTTGGCTGACGCTTCTTCGTCGGTACGGCGGCGATTATTTTCCATAAAGCCGTCAAGCTTTTTCATGATGAAGAAGCCAAGCGCAAGAAATGCAATAACCGCACAAAACAAGAAAATATCTTTCATATTACCGTCTTCTTTCGGATTTTATATGTGAAAACATTTTTGTATATCCCTTGTATTTCCGAGAACAAAAACCGTATCAACCGCCGAAAAGGACGTGTCAGGCGTAATATTCATCTGCATGGTTCCCGCCCGCTTGATCGCCATGATGTTGATTCCGTATTTTCTTCGGACGTCAACTTCTTTTACGGTTTTTCCGATCCATTTTCCGGGTACCGATATTTCATAAATTGCATGGTCATCGTCAAGCTCGATATAATCGAGAATATGGTCGGCGGTGTAGCGTATGGCGGTCCAATAAGCAACCTGCTTTTCGGGATAAACAATTTCATCCGCTCCGTTTCGCAAAAGAAACTTTGCATGAACATCTCTTGCGGCACGGGAAACGACCTGCTTTGCACCGAGTTCTTTTAAAAGGGAGGTCGTTTCGAGCGAGCTTTGAAAATCGTCGCCGATCGCAACAATACAGACATCAAAATTGTTCACGCCCAAAGATTCCATAAATTCTTCGTTGGTTGCGTCTCCGATCTGAGCGTTTGTGACATACGGCAGGACAGAATTCACTCTGTCCTCGTTTTTATCGACCGCCATAATCTCGTGATGCATCTGATCAAGCTTTACGGCAATATGCCTGCCGAATCTTCCGAGACCTATCAGTAATACCGATTTCATAGCACTTCTCCTTTAACCGACCGTGATTTTTTCCTGGGGATATTTTGAACTTTTGGCTGCTTTTTGTGATAAAGCAGCAAATATAAGCGTAAGTCCTCCGACTCTTCCGAAGAACATCAGCAAAATCAGAATCAGCCGTGAAACAAGACCGAGCTGTGTCGTAATTCCGAGTGAAAGTCCGACGGTACCGATTGCCGATGCCGTTTCAAACAAGGCGGTCAGCAAAGGAATATGGTCAATTCGGCTTATAACCATTCCTCCGCCGGCAAACAGAACCATGTACATCAGAAAAATCGTCGCCGCATTCTTGACGGTATCTTCGGCAATACGCCGTTTAAAGAAATGTGTATGCTCTTTCTTGCTGAAAACAGAAAGAGCCGAGGACACCAAAACAGCAACCGTTGTTGTTTTCATGCCGCCTGCCGTGGAACCGGGAGAGCCGCCGATGAGCATAAGAATGATAATCATTAACTGCCCCGATTGACTGACCGTTGTCAGATCCGCCGTATTGAACCCTGCTGTTCTCGGCATCACGGACTGAAAAAGGGAGCACAGAAACCGTTCGCCGAGCGGAAGAGAAGAGAATTCGAAAAAGAAGAAAATAACAGCGGGAACGGCAAGCAGCAACGCTGTCACGGCAAGAATCACCTTGCTTTGCATACGGTACTTGCGAAAATGCAATTTGTTTTTTCCCATATCCTCCCACGTCAGAAACCCGATGCCTCCGATTATGATAAGCGCCATCAGCGTGAAGTTCACAAACGGCTGTGAAGAATAGGAAGTAAGCGAGGAAAACGGTTCTTTTGCCCCCATCAGATTAAATTTGGCATTACAGAACGCCGAAACGGAATGAAAGACAGAAAACCAGATACCTTTCAGAAGTCTGAAGTCACGGCAAAAAAACGGCATCAGCAAAACCGCACCCGCAAGCTCCGTCAGAGCCGTTATTTTGAGAATCAATTTAGCCAGCCGGACGATACCGCCGACCTGATGTGCGGAAACAGCCTCCTGCATCGTGCTTCTTTGCATCAGACCGATTTTACGACCCGAAATTGCCGCGGCAGATACCGCTATCGTCACGATTCCCACACCGCCGACCTGAATCAGAAATAAAATAACACACTGACCGAAGACCGACCAGTAAGTCGCTGTATCTTTTACAACAAGACCGGTGACACATACGGCGGAGGTTGCCGTGAATAACGCATCCGAAAAGGATGCACACTTTCCGCTGGTGGTTGCAAACGGAAGTAACAGCAACAGACTGCCTAAAATAATAATGGAAAAAAAACCTAAAATAATGATCTGAAACGAGGTAATATGCTTATGCTTATTTTTTTGCAGTTTCATCATAACAGCTACCCATGCAAACTTAAACTTTTCTTTATTCTATCTTAATCTGTATTAAGCCGGTGTAAATAAGGCGGATATGACATTAAGATTGCATAAAGACCCGGACAGGAGAACCGGACTTAACCTTCTGAAATTGTTCAACACACACCGAAATTTTTGGGTTTTTCCGGACATTTTCGCTTTACCTCACAGCTTTCCCCTGATCGGCAATATGAGTCAAATTTGCTCGTCAATTATTGCCGTTTGGTCAATTTATGCTATAATACCGCCTGTCGATATACAGCGAATCAAATCAGTATGTAACTTTAAAGGAGAACTATCAAATGTTTCTGTATCTTGCTCGTTGGATTGCAACACTTGTGTTCGCTTTTCTTTTCGGAAAGCTGATGCAAAAAATGAAACTGCCCGCCATTTTAGGGTGGCTCATCGTCGGAATGATTTTCGGTCCGCACGCCGTCGGACTGATGCCGCAGGAGGTGATGAGCGCCGGATGGTAAAAATCACAATCACATGGATGCAGTGTGCGTTCGGTCTGATGCTCGGAACGGAGCTTGTGTGGAAGAAGCTGAGGAGTTACGGAAAAGCACTGGTGGTTACCACTTTGACCCAGTCGCTCGGAACGTTTGCCGTTGTCAGCCTTGCTTTCGGTGTTGTTTTCGCCTTTACTGATATTCCGATTTACCTCGGCTTCGTTTTCGGCGGAATTGCTCTTGCCACGGCTCCGGCGCCCGCTCTTTCCATTGTCAACGAATTTCACGCAAAAGGACCCGTTACGGATACGCTTTTGCCGATGGCGGTGCTGGACGATGTTGTCGGAATTGCCGTCTTTTTCACCGTCAACTCTCTGATAGCAAGGGTTGTTTCGGTCGGAGCGGTTGCACTGTATATGATTCCCGTGATGATTTTTCTGCCGGTTGTCATCGGCGCGGTCGTCGGACTTCCGACAGGATTGCTTCTGCGGAAGTGTAAAAACAAAGCCATCACGCTTGTTGTCCTGCTTGCGGGCATTACGGTTACGATGCTTTTGGGACTTCTTGTCAATAAACTGCTTTCGGGGATTACGCTCAATTTCATGCTCATGGGCGTTGCGTTCTCCGCTGTATTTACAAACATGGTGACGCAAGAACGCCTCCAGGAGATTACGGACTGCTTTTCACCGATTCTTGCCGTATCTTTACTCGCCGCAATCGTCGATCTGGGTGCACCGCTTAACTACCGTCTGATTCTCGGAGCCGGCGCATATACGTTCCTTTATATTGCCGCCCGTGCGTTCGGAAAATACTTTGGCGCAAGAATCGGTGCGACAGTCACAAAAATGCCCGACACCGTCAAAAAGTATCTCGGGTTCACCCTGCTCCCCCACTCGGGCGTATCGCTCGTGTTTACGGGAATCATCTGCACAACGCTTTCGGAAACAAGGCCTGAATTGGCTCAGATTGTTCAGGGTACGGTTGCTGCGGCGGCCGTGATCAACGAAATCATCGCCGTAATTGCCGCCAAGAAAGGCTTCGAAAAAGCGGGAGAAATCCGGACGAAAAATCGGACTTGAATCGGTATATAAAAAGTGGGACAGCACCGGTAAAAGATGCTGTCCCGTTTCCTGTTTTTTGACAATGTCTTTCGTTTTACTCCGCCTGTGCCATGGCTGCCGCTTCGTTGAGAAGCGCTTTTTCTCTTTCCTCTTTTTCCGCGCGGAAGGCTTTGAGTTTACCCTCCTGCGCCTTTTCGTCGAACTGATAGAAGAACATCGGTATCGTCTGAAGAAGAAGGCCGACTGCGCCGAGGGCGGTAAGCATGAAGAAGATGACGTTCAGAAGCATGGTATAGTCAACACCGCCGATAACGGTCGCCTGCGTTGTACTCTGAATCAGCGGCTTTGCAAGGTTATCGGTAAGCTTCGTCATAAGCTCTGCATTGTAGCCGAATTTATCAACGATATTGAGCATAACGACATTAAAGATTGCATAGGAGATTTTACCGACAAGGCTTCTGAACGAGAATACGGTGCCCTCAAGACGCTTGCCCGTTTTCATCTCAAGGTCGTCAACAACGTCGGAGAACATGGCAATCAGAAGTACCGTGATGACACCGACGGGGAAGTTCGTAAAGAAACGTAAAATCGTATAGACAATCGCACCGGCAACCGTGTTGTAGGGAACGATCCAGATACCGATGACAAAGCAGAGAATGTCGGCGACGATACCAACAAGCGAAACACCGATCCAAAGCGTTTTCTTGTCCATTTTCTTAAGGAATACGGGAACGAGCGCCATCGAAAGCATATACGAAAGGCCGCTTCCGACCTGAAGAAGAGGCGTTAAAAGTCCCTCGCTTGTCAGCTGAACAGAAAGACCGAAGGTGTTTTCGATCCATGCGCACAAACTGTCAATCGGAATAACGCCGGCGCAGTTCCATTTTGCGAAGTACGGCAGGAACATTGCACCGATATTCATCAGCGACGAGAAGAAAGCGGCGATTACAAGGCAGACAAACTTTCTGTCCTTGAAAACGATCTTCAGACCGTCTATGTATTTTTCCTTTTTCGGCGGAATATAAACTTTTTCCTTGATACCGAAGCCGGAAAGGAACATCGGGATACCGGCAAGGGCGGCAAAGATGATTGCCGAACCAAAATAGCCCATTTTCTGGTTATCTCTGCCCCAGAAGCCCGCAACGGTAAAGAACAGGATTGACGGAAGTACCGAGCCGAGAGAGCCGAGGATATTGCTGAACGAAACTGCTTTTACACGTTTTTTATCCTCAGGGAATACAAGCGGCGTCAGACCCTGATACGGAATATCAAGGGCAGTGTAAACGGTGTAGTAAAGAAGATAAGCAATAATCGCATAAATGAAATTGCCCTTTTGACCGAAGTTTACGGGAGCGAACAAAAGAGCGGTTACGATGATAACCGGGCCGCTCATCCAGAAGATGTACGGGCGGCATTTGCCGAGCTTTGTATGCGTTTTGTCAACGATCATCCCCATAAGAGGGTCATTGACGGCGTCCCAGACCTTTGTCGCCGAAAGAACAATACTTGTCATGGCAAGCGACAGCCCTAAAACATCGGTGAAATACAGATTCAAGGCCGTTCCGATCAACGTATAAAGCATACTCATACCGAACGGCATCAGCGAAAACGCCAGAATTTCCTTCGTTGTTTTGTCCTTTAAGTTGGTTTTCATTTGATTTTCCTTCCTCCGTTTTTCACGATTCCGAAACAGGCACTTGACACCGTACGAAATTCATAATATACTGTTATTGACCATGCGGTCAATAAATAATTATACCTGTTATTGACCATATTGTCAATAATGAAAGGGTGTCCATATGAAAAAAGATTTAAAAACAGAAATTACGAAAGAAAAAATACTCAAAGCGGCAACGGAGGAATTCTCTTTGTACGGCTTTGACGGTGCAACGGTCAATCAGATTTGTCAGAAGCACGGCATTTCAAAAGGTCTGATTTATCACAATTTTGAAAACAAAGAGGAGCTGTATCTTCGCTGCGTTGAAGAGGCGGTCAATGAATTTGTATCCTACATGAGCCGTCGGGAATTCGGTACAGACTTCAAATTGTATATGAAAGAAAGATACGCCTTTTTTGAAGCTCACCCGAATTACAGCAGGCTTATTTTTGCGGTTGTGCTGACGGATGATACCGGATTTGCCGAAAGGATCAAGAAGATTAAAAGCAATTTTGACGAGTTCAACCGAAACATTTATCTAACCGCAATTCAAAACATCAGGCTTCGTAAAGGAATATCCGAAAAAGATGCTCTTGAGTATTATTCTTTGCTTCAGGATATGCTCAACGGTTATCTTCCGAAAGGAAGAGCAGAAGAGGATCATTTTGAATCTGTTTTTCTCAGCCATGAA
>JALEYA010000180.1 GCA_022779945.1 Oscillospiraceae bacterium
CGGATTCCAAAATATATGATGTTACAATATCCGGCTTTTCCTCAAAAACGCCCGGTCTGAAAACCGTGACCGCAACCGTTGGCGGAAAGTCTGTTAAGTTCCGTTTGGGTGTTCATAAATTAAACACTTTCACCGAGAGCAAAAGCAAATACCCCGAATCTGCCCATAATTATGCCAATAATCTGAAAGAAACCAAAACATATAAATGCACCAATGCACTCAGGCTTGTTGTGACTTTTTCAAACAAAACCTATGTTGAAAAAGACGGCGATTACATTTACGTTAACGGCACAAGATATACCGGAAATCAACTCGCCGGAAAAACAATCACCATAAAAGGCGATACGCTGACGGTGAAGCTCGTGTCTAACAATTCCGGCAGGGGTTACGGCTATTCTATTGACAAAATAGTGATTACAAGAGTGGAACATGTTAACAAAACCAGGATAACACCGGCCACCACCGCAAAAGACGGAACGGTTGTCACCGCTTGCGAAGCCTGCGGTAAAGTCGCAAAAAAAGCAGTCATTTACAAGGCTTCTTCCGTCAAGCTTTCCAGAACGGCATACACCTATAACGGTAAGGTTCAAAGACCGACCGTAACCGTAAAGAACAGCAAGGGAACCACCCTGAAAAACGGTACGCACTACACCGTTACCTATTCTTCCGGTTGTAAGACTCCCGGCAAGTACGCCGTCAAGATCACGTTCAAAGTCTATTACACCGGCACAAAGACGCTCTATTTTACAATTGCACCTGCCACCCCAACTCTTACCGTCGCCGCCGGCACTAAGAAAGCCACCCTCAAATGGAGCAAGCAGACCGGTGCCACCGGCTACGTTGTCTATATGGCAACGTCGAAAACCGGTAAGTACAGCCGAATCGCAGTTCTCAAAGGCAATTCGGCGGTAAGCTTCACCAAAACGGGACTTACCAGGGGCAGAACCTATTACTTCAAGGTTGCCGCCTATAAGACCGTCGGAAGCTCGAATCTTTACGGCTCGTTCTCGTCCGTAAAGGCAGTCAAAGTGAAATAACACAAATCAGTCTGAGTATTTTTGCTCGGACTGATTTTTTGCGTCAGATTTTAAAAGAAAGGCTTTTCGGCAGAAACTGCCTGCTGTCAAAAACAGTAAAAACGGTCGAATACCTTGATATCTCTGATTTTTATGTTATAATTGTTCTTGTAATTTCGAAGGGAAGTACGAGAAATGCTTTATCTGGTCTGCTGTCTGGTCACCTTGTTCGCCTGTGTTCTGGGTACCGTCTGCGGTATGGGCGGAGGAATTATTATCAAGCCGGTGCTGGACGCGACCGGGGTCATGTCGGTTTCCGCGGTAACGTTTTTGTCCGGCTGTACGGTGATTGCCATGTCTTGCTGGAGCGTCGGGAAAACGGTCATCAAAAAAGAATCCGCACTGGATATGCACAGTACGCCGTTTCTGGCGTTCGGCGCCGCTTTGGGCGGAATTGCCGGCAAGCAGCTGTTTAACCTTGTGGCCGATCAGTTTGCCGATCGGAACACGGCCGGCGGTGTACAGGCGGCTTTGCTACTGGCTGCCACTCTTGCCACGCTTTTGTATACCGTCCGCAAGGATAAAATTGCACCGAAACAAGTAAAATCCCGTATCGCTTCGCTTGCAATCGGATTGGCGCTCGGCTTGCTCGGCGCTTTCCTCGGAATCGGCGGTGGTCCGTTCAATGTCGCGGTGTTGTGCCATTTCTTTTCTATGCCTACCAAAAAAGCGACCCAGAACAGCCTGCTGATCGTGCTTCTCAGTCAGTTGGCAAGTACACTGCAAACGGCGTTCACAAGCGGTGCGCCCGAACTGAACCCAATTCTTTTGGGCTGTATGATTGCGGTTGCCGTAACGGCAAGCGAAGCCGGGCGGCAGATCAACCGTCGGATCGACAACCGTCAGGCCACGGTTTTCCTTGAAGGGGCGATGATTCTGATTATGGGAATCAGTGTGTATAATATGTTCAAATTTTTCTGATTGTTATTTTGAGGGAGGACATAGATATGTCATTGAAAGAAAGAGCGGGTTACTATTACGAAACTCTCGATAAAGGCTGTGCAGAAGCGATTCTTCTTGCGGCCAATGATATTTACAAGCTCGGTATCACGCCGTCGGAGGCGAGTCTTTTTGCCGGCTTCCGGACCGGTATGGGCTGTGCAAGCACCTGCGGCGGACTGGCGGGTGCCGTCGGCGTACTCAGCCGGAAATACGGTCAGCGCGAAGAGCTGAAACAGCTGTGTGCCGATTTTGTACAATATTTTGAGAAAAAGCTGGACTGCAATTCCACCGACTGCGCCGTTCTGGCGACCCGATATAAGACGGAGAAAAACCGTTGCCGTGCCGCTGTGGAGCTTACTGCACAGGCACTTGAGGAATTCATCGACAGGCTTGACGGAAAAACCGGTACCGATGCCGGCGAAGGTTGTACGATAAGCCCGGAGGACATCAAACGAGTCAAAGGCATTGGCTTCCTTCATCAGAAGGGAACCAATAAATTCAACGGCCGTGTGATTACACGAAACGGTCGGATTACCGATAAGGAAAGTCAGGCCATTACAGACGCTTCCAGACTGTACGGCGACGGACATATGATGTTTACGACCCGTCTGACGGTCGAGGTGTCCGGAATCGAATACAAAGACATTGATGCGTTCCGTGAATATCTGGGAAAAGCCGGTCTTGAAACGGGCGGCACCGGCAGTAAGGTACGTCCCGTCGTTTCCTGCAAGGGTACGACCTGCCAGTACGGTCTGTATGACACCTATGCGCTCAGCAACGAAATCCACGATCGTTTCTATAAAGGCTATCAGAACGTCTCCTTGCCGCACAAATTTAAAATTGCGGTAGGCGGCTGTCCGAACAACTGCGTAAAGCCTGATCTGAACGATCTCGGTATCATCGGGGCAAAGGTACCGGGCTATCATCAGGATTCGTGTAAGGGCTGTAAAAAATGTCAGGTTGCGCTTTCCTGCCCCATTCATGCGGCAAAGCTTGTTGACGGTCGTCTTGTGATTGATCCGGATCTTTGTAACAACTGCGGACGTTGTGTCGGCAAGTGCCCGTTCCACTGTAACGACGAGGGCACTTACGGCTGGAAAATCCATATCGGCGGACGCTGGGGTAAGAGAGTCGCTCACGGTCGTGCGCTCGGAAAGATTTTTACCGATAAGGACGAAGTGATGCAGGTGGTCGAAAAGGCGATTCTGCTTTTCCGTGATCAGGGTAAGACCGGCGAACGTTTCGCGGACACGATCGAGCGTATCGGCTTCGAAAACGCCGAAGCACAGCTTTTCGGAGACGAACTGCTCAGCCGCAAGAAGGAAATCCTCGGACTGAATGTTGTCGGCGGAGCAAGCTGCTGAGAAAACCGAAAAACCGCTTGTTTTTATAACGGCTTAAAATAACGCAAAACGGACATGACCGAAAGAAAAAGGTCGTGTCCGTTCGTTTCTTTTTATTTTATCAATTTGCCGAAAAAGCTTATCGGGCGGCGGCGGTAAGTGCCTGTTCAAGGTCGGCAATAATATCCTCAACGTCTTCGATTCCGACCGAAAGACGGACGAGGTCGCTTTTTACGCCCGCTTCCTCAAGCTGTTCGTCACTTAGCTGACGGTGCGTGGTGCTTGCCGGATGAAGAACGCAGGTGCGACAATCGGCAACGTGGGTACAAATGCCTGCAAGAGCCAAAGAGTCCATGAATTTTGTTGCGGCTTCTCTTCCGCCTTTTACGCCGAAAGAAATGACGCCGCTTGTGCCGTCGGGCATATATTTTTTGGCAATTTCATACTGACTGTCGGTTTCAAGACCGGGATAGGAAACCCATGTAACCTTGTCGCTTTCGCTCAGGTACCTGGCAACCGCAAGCGCATTTTCACAGTGTTTCTTCACCCTCAGCGGAAGCGTTTCCAGACCGAGATTAAGTAAAAATGCGTTTTGCGGTGACGGAATCGAACCGAGGTCACGCATCAGCTGTACCACACATTTGGTGATATACGCGCCCTTGCCGAAACGCTCGGTGTAAGTGACACCGTGGTAGGAATCGTCGGGGGTGGTAAGACCTTCATACTTGTCGTTCTGCGTCCAGTCGAAGTTTCCGCTGTCCACGATGACACCGCCGACGCTTGTTGCGTGACCGTCCATATATTTGGTGGTGGAATGGGTCACGATGTCCGCGCCGAAGGCAAACGGACGGCAGTTGACGGGTGTCGGGAAGGTGTTGTCAACGATCAGCGGAACGCCATGCGCGTGGGCGGCTTTGGCGAACTTCTCGATGTCAAGAACGTTGAGCGACGGATTGGAAAGCGTCTCGCCGAAAACCGCTTTGGTGTTTTCCTTGAAAGCGGCGTTCAGCTCCGCCTCGGTGCAGTCGGGCGAAACGAAGGTGAAGTCGATTCCGAGCTTGCGCAGCGTCACGTTGAAAAGGTTGAAGGTACCGCCGTAAATAGCGGTCGAACTGACAACGTGATCACCGGCAGAGCAGATATTGAAAACAGCGAAGAAATTGGCGGCTTGTCCCGAAGAAGTGAGAACGGCACCGACACCACCCTCAAGGTCGGCAATTTTTGCGGCAACCGCGTCGTTGGTCGGGTTCTGAAGCCGGGTATAGAAATAGCCCTCCGCTTCAAGGTCAAAAAGCTTTCCCATTTCAACACTTGAATCGTATTTGTAAGTAGTACTCTGATAAATCGGCAGCACTCTCGGCTCGCCGTTTTTCGGGGTGTAACCGGAATGCAAACATTTTGTTGAAAGCTTATAATCACTCATATTTTGAACCTCATTTTACTAATTTTACAATTTATTATACTATCCGCTTTTTTCAAAGTGCTCATCCGCCTGCCGCCGGAGACAGCAGCCAGATTTCTTCGTTGCCTTTGAGCTTCATTTTCTTTTTCATGCAGCGTTCGCCGTCGACATAAACGATCGCATCGCCGAAAGAAAGCGACTCGTGCGGCGTCAAGGCGACACTTCTTTCGTCACCGCTGTGTTCCGCTTTGCGGTCTTCCTCATACCGCTGTTTCATGATTTTTGAGATGTTTTCAAACACGCCGGCAACCGTTGCAGCCTCCGTTTCCAAATACGGCAAGCCGATGGTCGCTCTCAGTACGCCGAAAATTTTAACCTTTACCATAAGGATAAACCTCCTTGATACATTCGGGAATCCGCACGCCGACTTTTTTCAGCGTCTTCATCGTGGGTGCACCGTCCTTCCAGCCGCGCATCAGATAATAACTCTTTTTCATTTTGTCAAGCGGCACCTTGGTACGCTTGTCGCCGGGCACCTGCTCTTCATCGGTCAGACGCTTCGGAAGCGTATCGGTTTCGTCGCCGACGGGAAGTCCGAGAATAATGTTCGCAAGCCGTTCCGTGTTATAGCCGAGCTCGCCGTTACGAAGGAAGTCGCCGATTTTGAAGTGGGCGCCCGTTGCAGCGTTGTAGACTCTCGGATACTGCACAAGGGGAATGTTCAGATGTAAAATCTTCGGGAACCTTGATGCGATTAAAATAATCGGCGTCGAATATTTCAGCACGGTCTGCACCGCTCTTGTAAGTAAGCTCGTCGGATGCGCAACCAGGAAATACGGCAAAATCGCATACGAGGTAAACACGCAGAAGCCTGCCGCCGAAGCGCCCTCCATAACGTTCTGGAAGGTAACAACAAGTCCCGCCTTGCCTTTGGGCGTATAGGCGTCAATGTTCAGTCCGAGTCCCTCCAGCACAACAAGGTAGCCTGCGTTCAGATGACAGCCGCCTCGGTTCGAAGTGGCATAGCCCAGTCCGTGACCGACGGCGCCTCTCGGCTCGTAAGCCGCAAGCTCAAGACCCTTGGCATTGATAGCAAATTCCTTGCCGCCGAATTTGTCGCTCATTCTTTTTGTGCCGTTGGCAAGCTCATCACCGATTCCGCGTCTGTAAGCGATATCCTCAAAGACCTGACTTAAATTGTCGGTTTCGCCGAAATTCAGACCGCAGTCCCACATTCCTTTTTCACTAAGTTCCATCGCAAACGCAACCGAGCCTGCGGCGGAGATGGTGTCGATTCCGAGCTCGTCAAGCTCATAGTTCCATTTGATGATTTTTTCAAGGTTGTCGTTGAGGAGGTTCGGACCTAAAAGACCGAGAGTTTCAAGCTCGGGACCCTTGATATTCTTTCCGTTATAGTCCACCCGTCTTTCGCACTTCATCGGACACGAGTGACAGCCCGCGTTTTTGATCAGATGCTTTTCGGCAAGCTCTTCACCGGAAACCTTTTCGAAATTTTCAAACCGTCCGTCACTGAAATTCTTCGTGGCTAAGATTCTGTGTGCCTGCATGGGGGCAACCAAACCCGCCGTGCCGAGCTTTGCAAGCTGTGCGCCGGTAATCGGGTGCTTCAACAGCATTTTGCGCCATTGAGCGTTGATTTTGTCAAGGCGCTCCTTGTTATAAATCGGAACCTGCTTGTTTCCGCCGGCGGTGACGATTTTGATATTCTTATCGCCGAACACCGCACCGACACCGCCTCGGCCTGCGGTTCTTTCGCCGCTGAAAACGCAGGCATAAAGCACCTTGTTTTCTCCGGCCGGGCCGATGACAAGCTTGCCTGTTGAAGGCGGCAGGCCTTTTTGCGCCGCAGTGGTGTGCAGTCCTCTTTTTTCGGGGACTTCATGGAAGGTGACTTTATCCTCCCAGACCTCAATCCAGGTAAGCTCGTCGGCTTTGCCCGTGATAAACATGGCGTCATAGCCGGCTTTTTTCAGATACCGTCCGAAGTCGCCGCCGCAGTTTGAGGAGGTCAGAATCCCCGTGAGCGGAGACACGGTCGAGATGTTGAAGCGGGACGACGACGGAGAATCACAGCCGGTCAGAGGTCCGGTTGTGATCACGAGCCAGTTATCCTCATCAAAGGCTTTCATTCCGGGACGGATATGATTAAGCAGAATGTCGCCCGCCATGATTTTTCCGCCGACCGTGCGAAGTCTGTCCTCATCCGTCCACGGAAATTCACTTGTTGTTTTTTTCGTAAGGTCAACGAATAAAACATGACCCATATAGCCCTGAAGCTTAGACATGACGCTTTTGACGCAGAGAACTGCGCTTTTCCTTTCAATTTTATTGAGAAAATTTCTTACAAAACTCACATTCAGTCAACGGTCTGACGCATAGCACATCAAAACGGTCGCTGTCATACACATAAATCTTTCCGCTCATGCTTTCGTCGCCTGATGAAAGATACCGGATCGCCGCCGAAGCCTCCAAAGAGCCGATGATGCCGGCAGTACTGCTGACGGAAACGGTTTTTCCGATTCCCGAAACCATGCCGGCGCAAAACAGGCACGGCGTTTTTTCGGGAATACAAAAGTACATTCGACCGTAAAAGCCGCTGATTCCTCCGTCAATCACAGGGATACGGTTTTTCAGGCAAAACCCATTCACAACCGCCCTTGTTTCGTTGTTGTCAACAGCAAGAATGACAAGATCACAGCCTAAGGCAAAACCAAGATCACTTTCGCAACATATTCTTCTTTCGACCGTAATCAAATTCGACTGCGGTGCATAAGCCGAAAGCCGTTCTTTCAGTGTTTCGCACTTGCTTTTTCCGATGTCGGAAAGCGTATACAGAAACTGCCGGTTGAGATTACTTTCTTCGACCCGGTCAAAATCGCAAAGAAAGATTTTTCCAACCCCTGCTCCGGCAAGATGAACCGAAACGTTACAGCCAAGACCGCCGCAGCCGATAAGGCAGACGGTTTTTCGGCTGATGTCAATTTTATCCGACCGAGCTTCCTCTCTCATTTTTCCTCCGACCTTGTTCGATTTTTCTTGACACATACTTTCAAGTCAATTATAATAGAAGCGTATACAAAAGTCAAACATCTGTTTACAAATCAGTAGTTTCCGCCGCAAGAAAGCGTTTTTCCCGAAAGCGTTTCCACGGCGTGCGGCAAAACGGGCAAAATAATCTCAAGTGATTCTTTTACCGCTTTCGGACTTCCGGGCAGATTGATGATGAGCGTGCTTTCTCTGATGCCGCTGACCGCTCGCGACAGCATAGCCATCGGCGTGATTTCAAGGCTTTTTTGCCGTATTGCTTCGCTGATTCCGGGGGTTTGCTTTTCGAGTACGGCAAGCGTCGCTTCGGGCGTAACATCTCTTGGCGCAAAGCCCGTTCCACCGGTTGTCAGCACAACGTCAACCTTGTCGGTGTCGCACATTCTGATGATCGCCTGTGAAATCCGATCCGTTTCATCGGGAACGACCGTGTATGCCGCAGTTTCACCCAAAGCGGATACAATTTCCTCAATCAGCTTGCCACTTTTGTCTTCACATATACCTTGAGAACATCTGTCGCTGACACAGATCACACCGAATTTCATTCTGACATTCCTCCCGTCTGATTATGAAATAAATATAGCATACTCCGGTCGGCATTACAATAAATATCAGGAAGTTTGCGGAGCAATTCGCATGAAATATTCATTTACCGACCCTGTTTTTCTAAACGGTTTTCGCAGGAAAGGCAGGGCGAAGCCGAAAAAACACTGCCTTACAGCACCGGCTTAAGGGCACAAAGGGAAACCTTTTTGCCTTCCGTGATTGAAAAGGAGAATGAATAATGAAAAAACTTCTCGCATTACTTCTGGCTTTGGTGATGGTGCTTTCGTTCGCCGCCTGTAAAGGCTCAAGCGATACAGCCACAACGACCGAAGCCGGCGCAACTACCGCCGTGACAGACGAAAAGGAAAACATGACCATCCGTATGTCCACCACAACCTCCGTCAACGACTCCGGACTTCTTCCGTACCTTCTTCCTGTTTTTGAAAAAGAGACAGGCTACAAGGTTGAAGTGCAGTCCGCCGGAACGGGTGCCGCCATTCAGAAGGCTGTTGACGGCAACGCAGACCTGATTCTTGTTCACGCAAAGGCTTCCGAGGAAACCTTCATCAGCGACGGCTACGGCGTCGAAAGAATTCCGTTCATGTACAACTACTTTGTCGTTGTCGGACCGAAGGACGACCCCGCCGGTATCAAGGACAGTGAAACTGCCGCCGATGCTTTCAAAAAGATTGCCGACGCAAAGGCGAAGTTCGTTTCCCGCGGTGACGAAAGCGGCACACACAAGGCAGAACTGAAAATCTGGGGCGAAACCGTTCCCGATTCCGAAAAGGACACCTGGTACGTAAGCGCCGGTCAGGGTATGGGTTCCTGCCTTACCATGGCAAGTGAGCAGGGAGCTTACTGCCTTACCGACAAAGCAACCTTCCTTTCCATGAAGGACAAGCTCGACCTTGACGTTATCCTCTCTGAGAGCGAGGACATGAAGAACACTTATTCACTCATCGAATGCAACAGCGAAAAGCTTGACGGCATCAACACCAAGGGCGCCAAGGCTCTGATCGAGTGGATGACCGGTGACGAGGCAAGCAAGCTGATCGCCGAATACGGCAAGGAGCAGTACGGTCAGCCGCTTTTCTTCCTGATTGAAAAGTAAAATTGAAAGAGCTTACTGAGGCTTTTGAAATGCTTCGCAGTATGGATAAGGAGCTGTTGCAGATACTTTTTGTAACGCTTCGTATGTCCTTTTTCAGCACGCTGATCTCATGCAGTATCGGTATGCCGCTCGGCGTGCTGATTGAAAGCGGACACTTCAAGGGCAGAGGACTGATTAAAAAAGGCTTACATACACTGATGGGTCTGCCTCCTGTGGTGGCAGGCCTGATTGTGTATATGCTTTTCACGAAATACGGCCCGTTCGGGCGGCTGGGACTGCTTTTCACGGTCGAAGTCATGGTAATCGCACAGTGTATGCTGATTATTCCGATCGTGTCAAGCCTTACCTGCTCCGTGGTATTAACGAATCTGACCCCTGTTTTGCAAACGGCAAAGGGACTGAGGCTTTCGAAGGCAAAAACACTGCAGCTTCTTTTGAATGAGAACCAATATGCTCTTGTCAGCGTCGTGCTGACCGCCTTTTCAAGGTCGATTGCCGAGGTCGGTGCCGTCAGCCTTGTCGGCGGCAACATTCAGTGGAAAACCCGTGTTATGACAACGGCAATCATGCTCGAGACCAACAAAGGTAACTTCAGCTTTGCGCTGGCTCTCGGCTGTGTGCTTTTATTGATTTCACTGATCGTCAATATTCTTGCCGGGATCTTTTCAAAAGACGAAAAAGCAGAAAACTGAACGGAGGACGGAAAATGCCGGATATATCCGATTTGA
>JALEYA010000239.1 GCA_022779945.1 Oscillospiraceae bacterium
ATCGTTGCCGCTTTTGGTATCGCCGCAAGAGTTGCGAAAAATGCGATTGTTGAAGCAAGAAAGCAGGGCATCAAGGTCGGTATGATTCGCCCGATCACCCTTTGGCCGTTCCCGAAAAAGGACTTTTTGGAAGCGGCGAAAACCGCAAAGCACTTTATCTCGGTTGAGCTTTCCATGGGTCAGCTGATCGAGGACGTTGAGCTTGCCATCCGCTGCACAAGACCCGTCACGCTCTGTAACCGTGTCGGCGGCATGATACCGTCACCGGCTCAGGTACTTGATGCAATCAAAAAGGCAAACGAAGGAGGCGACAGATAATGGTCGTATTTGATAAACCGAAATCACTCGTTGACGTGCCGCTGCATTACTGCCCCGGCTGTACCCACGGTATCATTCATCGCCTTGTCGCCGAGGTCGTGGACGAGCTCGGAATCGAGGGCAAGACAATCGGTATTGCCCCGGTCGGATGTGCCGTTATGGCGTATAATTACTTTACATTTGATATGGTCGAAGCCGCACACGGAAGAGCACCTGCCGTGGCAACAGGCATCAAGCGCTCCGACCCCGAAAACGTTGTTTTCACCTATCAGGGCGACGGCGATTTAGCTTCCATCGGTATGGCGGAAACCGTTCACGCCGCAACAAGAAACGAAAACATCACCGTCATTTTCGTCAACAATGCCATCTACGGCATGACGGGCGGACAGATGGCACCGACGTCGCTTCCCGGTCAGGTTACGCAGACCTCACCCTATGGCAGAGACGTCAAGCAGTGCGGCTATCCGGTCAGAATCTGTGAGCTTCTTTCGACGCTTGACGGTCCGGAATATCTGGAAAGAGTGACGGTCAACAACGTCAAAAATGTCCGAAACGCCAAGAAAGCGATTAAAAAGGCATTTCAGAACCAGATTGAGGGCAAGGGCTTTTCGCTCGTTGAGGTCGTTTCGACCTGCCCGACAAACTGGGGACTGACGCCCGATAAGGCGATGAAATGGCTCGAGGACAATATGCTTCCTTATTATCCCTTAGGTGTCTATAAAGACCGTTCGGCGAAAAAGGAGGAAGAGGCATGAGCACAACACAGATTCTGATTGCCGGCTTCGGCGGACAGGGCGTCCTTTTCGCCGGTAAGTTTATCGCCAATAAAGGTCTGATCGAAAACCGTCAGGTCAGCTGGCTTCCGTCCTACGGCCCGGAAATGAGAGGCGGCACGGCAAACTGCAACGTAATTCTCAGCGATGAGCCGATCGGCTCTCCGATTATTGATAAGCCCGACTGCTTAGTTGCGATGAATCTTCCGTCGCTTCGAAAATACGAATATGACGTTGTTCCCGGCGGTGTCATCATTCTCGACTCAACACTGATTGAAGAAAAGGTGGATCGTGACGATGTAACGGTTTACTACGTTCCGGCGACAAAAATGGCAAGAGACGGCGGCTTCGGCAACCTTGCGAATATGATTCTCATGGGCAAGCTGATTGCCGCTTATGAAGATATGGGAATCAAAAACGCCGAAGAGTCGCTTAAAAAGGTCATTCCGCCGAGAAAGGCCGACCTGTTTGATGTGAACCTCAAGGCGGTCGAAGCAGGATACAATTTTAATGCGTAATGCGTAATTCGTAATGCGTAATTGCGGGGAAGCCTGATAAAATTATAGGCTTTTCGCCGCACAGAGAGTTCGGAATATGCTTTGCATATTCGGAAGGACGCATTTAATGGCATAAATTGAAAAAGAATTTTATAACGGAGGTTTTTATCATGGATATCAAAATCACCAAAACGACCAATCCCAAGAAGAAACCCGAAAAGGGTCAGCCTTTAGGCTTCGGTCATATTTTCACCGACCACATGTTTGTCATGAACTACACCGAGGGTAAGGGCTGGCATGACCCGAGAATCGTTCCCTACGGCGAAATTTCCATCGAACCGAGTGCCATGGTTTTCCATTACGGTCAGTCCATGTTCGAAGGCATGAAGGCATACAGAGGCAAGGATGATTCGATCTATCTTTTCCGTCCCGACATGAACGCAAAAAGAGCCAATCAGTCTAACGCGAGACTTTGCATTCCCGAAATTCCCGAGGATATGTTTGTCGAAGCCGTGAAGGCAGTCGTTGACGTTGACCGTGACTGGGTACCGTCCGACCCCGGCACTTCGCTTTATATCCGTCCGTTCGTCATCGCAACCGACGCTTTCTTAGGCGTTGCACCGTCCAAGACGTATCTGTTTATGGTCATCCTTTCTCCGTCGGGTGCTTACTACGAAAGTGGTCTTGAGCCGGTCGGCATCTGGATTGAGGACGAATATGTCCGTGCCGTCAAAGGCGGAATGGGCTTTGCCAAAACCGGCGGTAACTATGCCGCAAGCCTGATTGCACAGGTTAAGGCGCACGACAGCGGCTATTCTCAGGTACTCTGGCTTGACGGTGTGGAAAGAAAGTACATCGAAGAAGTCGGCGCGATGAACATCTGCTTCAAGAGTGCCGGCAAGGTGGTTACTCCGATGCTCAACGGCAGTATTCTCCCGGGTATCACAAGAAACTCCATTTTGCAGGTTTGCCGTGACTGGGGCTACGAGGTTGAGGAAAGAAGAATTTCCGTTGACGAGCTTGTTGCCGCCGCCAAGGACGGTACACTTGAAGAAGTCTTCGGAACCGGCACGGCCGCCGTTGTTTCCCCCGTCAACAAGCTTCGTTATGAGGACGACGTGATGAATATCGGCGACGGCTCAATCGGCGAGCTGACCCAGAAGCTTTATGACGAGCTGACGGGTATTCAATGGGGCGAAAGAGAAGACACAAGAGGCTGGAGAGTTACCGTATAAGTATAATCCACGGGTGACCGTGTGTTATAAAAAAACTTACAAACCAACAAACCGAAAGCGGCGAGGGATTTTGCTCCTTCGCCGCTTTCGGTTATTCTTTTTCAGTCAGAATAGTATTCGGATATTTCGTTTTCTATATTGTCCGTGTCTTTGGTCTCGGGCGGCTCTTTCAGTATTCCGTTTTCGAAAACCAGTGTCGCCTGAAAGGTC
Source organism: Oscillospiraceae bacterium (assembly GCA_022779945.1). Classification (GTDB taxonomy): domain Bacteria; phylum Bacillota; class Clostridia; order Oscillospirales; family Acutalibacteraceae; genus UBA6857. Next base: position 3,034 of record JALEYA010000239.1, read on the forward strand.
TCCCACCGACTTTCACCGCCTAAATCATACGGTAGGGGAACGCCGAAAACGGTTCTGTTATGCTTTTCTTCTTCGGCAAAATAGCTTTGCGTTTCGGTGACGGTGTCGCCCTTATAGTATATCGCCTCGAAAACTTTTTCGCAGGCGGGGGAGGTCAGAATGTCTGCGGCTTCCGCTTTCGTCATGCCGGGCTTCAGCCGTTCACAGTAGAAAGCAAGACCGTCCGGGTCGGTTTCTCCGGCTATGGATTCCCGCTGATTTCCTTGCCGATCACCTTGTCGTTTTTGTCAAATTCAACGAGGATATGACTCTCCGGCATTTCGGAGATAAAGTCATCACGGTCGGGTTTTAAATAGTAAAGCTGTGGATTTTGCTTTCCGTCAAGCAGTTTGTTTATGTCCTTTTTTAAGTCGTCGCCGCAAAGCTCGGCAGTTTCGTTGCTTACAGAGGTAAGAAACCGATCCGAGGTGACCACGCCGGCTTTATTGAAAAGCGACTCAACCGAATTGCGACTGTCGCCTTTTTTGATCTGTGAATAGATTTCATACAGAGTCTTACTTTCGGCTTCTTTCCGGCTGATATCCAATTGAGCGGAAAGGATAAGATCATATTGATAATCTCTTGCAAAGGGATAAACAATAGCATTGGCAAGCGTGAAAAAAGTAAGAATCACCGCCGTAGCTTTCAGTCCCAAAGAGGGGAGACGGAACCGCTTTTTTGATTCATAGCAGTCGCTTTTGAGCGACAGGAAAAACGAAATCACGGACAAAACAACGGGCATTCCGAGGGTGAAAAGAATATACGGGATCGTGAAATGATTTTCAAACCGGTTCATAAAATCTGTTCCGGTGAGTTTTTCGAGCATAAAAAGCAGATTTTCCGTTACAGCGTAACCGCCGGGCACGAAAACCGTACCGATGAAAAACGACGGTATGCTGATAATCAGCATCGAAGCCCCGACATCGGCAAGCTTGTTCGTCTGTTTTCTCCCGTAGGCGTATTTCATCAGAAGCACCGTGGCGGAAAAATAGCCGAGACTGAGCAAAACAATCATAAAATTCGGTTCGGGCATGGATTCTACCATATTGCCGCCGAGGTTGTAGTACGAAGCGACCGCATTGATGCCGAGAAGAAGAACCATGATGAGAATGTTGACGGCGTGGTTTTCTTTGTATAGTTTCAGAAAGCTTTCGCTTACCGGCTCGGCGTCGCCCATTTCGGCGACCGCCTTTTCGAAGCTTTCTTCTTCCGGATAGCCGATTTCCATGTAAGCGTCAACACGGTCGTAGATATGTCCCTCGAGTTCTTCCGTCAGCAGTTTCCGTCTCGACGCTGACAGCCCTTTCGGTATAGCGGCTTCTAAGTAGTCCGAAACGATTTTCGGTTTGTTCATGGTTTTCACTCCTTTAAGCGGTGTTATTTGATCGTCACGGTGCCGATTTCGTCAAAATTATATTTGTCGTTACTGCCGTAACCTTCTGATTCACCTTTTGTCAGCTTTCCGTTTTCAAAGGTCAGTTCAACCGAAACGCTTGTTGAATATTCGCTGAATTTCCAAATCGGTATGTATTTGAGTCTTTCAAGCAGTAAGTCCGGCAACTGAAAATCGGATTGATAACGGTAAGTCTCTTTGGTGTTTTCACCGTCATAGTGTACAACCTGACATATCGGCAGTCCCGAGCCGTATTTCTCAATCATTCCCACGGTATCGGCAAC
>JALEYA010000241.1 GCA_022779945.1 Oscillospiraceae bacterium
GTATACGTCTGCAACAGGATCCATGCCGTTCGGAGTCATCACCTTATCGTTGACAATCTTAAGGATCATGCCGTAGATGTCGAGAGCGACAAATTCTTTGCCTGCTGCCTCAACTTTCTTAGCGGTTACGTCGTTGACCATGTCAACAAGGGTAATCAGCGGAGCGACAAGCTGTTCAATGCTCTGCGCAAGTCCTTCAGAGTAGATGAAGAATACGATCTGCGGAAGAGCGTCGACAATTGTCTGAACCGGTGAGGAGACGATCTTGGTAAGAAGAGCGTCGATATAGGAGATAATCTTGTCAACAAATGCGCCGTCGTCAAGAGCTCTGAATTCGTTCTTGTCGATGATGCCGTCGATTCCGAGAGCCTCGAAGACCGGGATAATGAAGCGGTCATAGCCGTCGCCTGCGGTGATGGTAACACCGTCAAGGATAACAAGATTGTCTTCGGTGAGAAGGAGTCTGAGAATCGGTACGAGCGGCGTGAGGATGTCGCTGATGATAGCCAGAACATCATCATAACTGTTGATGTTGAAGATATCATTGTTACCGGTGAATTCAACGTCGTACTGATATTCGTATACTACTTTTCCGTCAACAGATTTAACAACGTATGTGTTTTCAACAGGAGTTCCGTCGCCGGCTGTGATGTAATAGCCGTCAACCATTGTTCCGTTGTCGGTAGCCGGAATCTTGTTGCCTTTCGCATCAAGAGCGTATACCGGGATAGCCTTGCCGTCTGCATCGGTGGCAAGAAGGTAACCGTCAGCATCCGTCGGCGGAGCGACATAGTCGGGTGCCGGGTTTTCGGGTGCGACATACTTAACCTTAACCTTGAATGTCTCATAAGCGTCAGCCCATGTTTCACAGTCAGCAAAGACGGTGTTCAAAGCGGCGGAAGCTTTCTTGAAGTAGTCGAGAGTCAGGTCAACGCCGATTCTGTTGGTATCGGTCATGGTAAGCTCTTTGAGCATCGGAAGAATCTGTCCGATGGTGTCGTTCGAGCCGATAAGTTTTACAAGCATTGCAACAAGCTTGTTGCCAAGGCCTGCGGTTTCGCCGTCGCCCTTGAGAAGGTCAACAACGAGGTTATGGAGAATTTCTTCCATAGTGCTGCCGGTGATCTTAATGTTGCCGAGTGCGCCTTCGGGAAGAAGTCCGACAACAACAGGGATAATACCGGCGACAAGGGTGTCGAGTTTTTCGGGAAGCTGTTCAAGCTGTGACTTGTCGATGCCTCTGCCTTCGTAGTCGATCGGTGTCGCTGTGCTCAGGTCAGAGTAGTCGTCCTTGGTTCTGACGGGCTGATATTCAACCTCATACCAGGAAAGAAGGTCAATAACCAGTCTTTCAGCAGCTTCCGGATCCTGGAAGACACCGTAGAGAAGTACGGTGATGAGATAGTTCGCGTCGTCCTCGGTAAGAGCTGCCATATCAAAGTCGATATTCAGAAGTCCGCCGAGAAGATCACGGATACCGTCGGTGAATACGACCCATTCGAGTACTTTAAGAAGTACGGTTTCACGGTCAACGGTGTATTCGGTTGCTTCCTGATAGCTGATGTTGCCGCTTCTGCCGTCAGCGTCGATGGTTACGATGCTGATGTCGCTGCCCTTCTGGCCGTCAACGCCCGGAAGCCATGCGCAGGAAGCTAGGTCAACAAAGATGGTATCGCTGATCATCGAACCAAGAGTCTTGCCGTTGATCTTGATACTGTCAAGAAGCTGCCAGATAATGTCGATGAAGTAGTATTCTTGTTCAACCGTATCGTCAGCAAGTGTGGACGGAGCGAGGAGTCTCTGAGCAAGAGTTGTATTGTCGTTCGCCTGCGCTTCCGTATCCTCAATTACATTAAGAGCGTATGCGGCTGCAGCTGCACCCGGAGTAGGCTGTTCGGCCGGATCCATGCTTTCGGTCGGTGCGCCTTCTTCTGCGTTCATCTTCTTCACAAGATCTCTGAGAAGATCCTTGAGCGTCTTGAGAAGGTCAAGATCGTAGATCGGTTCAACCTTGGTAAGGATCGTGGTGACCGGAACAAGAAGGTTGGAAATCAGTGCATCAAGTCCGTTGCTTTCAAGGAAGCGGGCAAGATACGGAATGATCGTAGCAATCGTTGAAACAGGTCTGTCGCATACGGAGTCGATAAGGGCAAAGAGAGCGTCCGTGATCGAGGTGAGCATAATGGAATCGTTGTCCGGATTATCGTCTTCAATCAGAGCCTTATACTCATCGTATGTCTTGACACCTGTCAGATACGCAGTGCCGTCAGTCTTGGTAAGCTTGTTGATTGCAAGGTTTTCGATGACCGGAAGAATAACGCTGTTATAGCCGTCGGTACCGGAGATGTTAACCTTGTCATAGATCACGAGGGTTCCGCCTGCAAGGAATGCTTCGAGAATACCGGAAAGCGGCTTGATCATATCCCAGATGAGGTTGACGAAGCTTTCACGGTCGGTTACGTTCCAGGTTACGTTGATGACAACACCGGTCTTCTGCTTCTTGGTATCAACCATCTTTGCGGAAAGAACGTGTGCAGTGCCGTTGGTGTCGGTCCATGTGGCTTCGCCGGCCTTGTCAAGTTCAACTTCCTTGACAACGGCGGATTCGCCTTCCCCTACGGTGTAAGTATAAACATAAGTCTTGGTGCCGTCGGCGGCAGTCCTGACTTCCTGCTCCTGAATCATGACAGGAGTAACATTCTTGCCGTCGATAACGGTTTCACCTGTGGTAGTGCTGTAAAGGGTTTCAACGGTGTTGCCCTTTTCGTCCTTAACAGCATATTCGTACTGAGCGTTGTTCTTCGCAACCTGTGACCACTTCTTGGCATCGCCGATAACCGTAGCAAGCTGCGGAAGGTTTGCCTTGAAGGTCTGCGGAGTCAGTGAGTAGCCGGCGCCGTCAAGAATCTTGAGAACAACGTTGATAATCTGTGAGGAGCCCTCTGCACCGAGTGTGCCGATGAGCATACCCATGATTTCGTTCAGACCCTTATCCGTGTAGAGATACTGTTCGAAGAGAGCATCTACTACACCCTTGAGGGTAAGGTCACTGTCTTTCGTCAGGCCGATCTTCTCAAAGAAGCTGCCTTCTGTGATGAGCTGTTCCTTGAAGAGGTTGAGAATGGTACCGACAAGGCTGTCAAGGTTATCGATCGCTGCGGCTGTCTTCATTCTCGAAATTTCGGAAACGTCTTCGCCGTTCTTAATCGCTTTGAGAACTTCTTCGTGGGTTTCATAGCCTGCATCCTCGTAGAAGTCATAGTGCGTTTCTGCCTTGATTTCCATCAGCTCAACACGGATACCCTCAGTGATATCATGCTGAGTAAGAAGCTCAACAATAAGGTCAACGAGAGCGTCAGGGTTATTGAATACGTTGGTGATGATTTCATCAAGCATTTCGGCTTCATCGGTATTTTCGTCAGTAAGATCATAACCGAGAAGGTTGCCGACGGTCTGCTTGAGAGCAAGGTTATCGAAAGCAAAGTTGAGAAGGAACATGAGTACTTCAGCCTTACTTACGGTTACCTGGCCGAAGTTATTAACCTTAACATTGGTGCTCTTTCCGCCGTTCGGTGCGGTTTCACCGAGAGCGCCGTAAGAAGTACCGAGAGCAGCGATGGACTTGAAGAAGCCCTTGAGGGTGCCGCCGCGGAGATTTCTGGCTTCTGCACGAAGCTGTTCAACAGCTTCTCTGTTGGCAGTTGCGTCCTCTTTTTCAAGCTTATTCGCTGTCGCAAGAAGTTCCTTGGCACGCTCTTCAACTTCCTTATTGATGAAGAGCATCAAGCCGTAGCTGTATTCGCCTTCTTCAATATTGTCATCGTTCTTTCCGAGTACGCCCGAAAGATCGAATTCAAGACTGCCGAGAAGGTTAAGGATCGAGTCGGTAAGTGAGAACTGTTGTGTCTCGTTTACGATAATTTCACCGGTCTCTTCGTCAAGGGTTACGTAAGACTGAAGAGCATTCTGGAAGTTTTTCCAGTTACCGGTTGAAAGCGCGTCAAGAAGACCTGCGCCGATGCTGTTAACGTCAAGCTTAACGATCGGCTCAAGACGGTCTGTGAGCGTTGTAACCGGAACGAGAACGTTCGAGACAAGGGTGGTCAGACCGTCGCCATAAATGAAGTAGGCGAGAGTCGGAAGAGCCGTCATGATCGTCTGGATCGGATAGGTGGCAACAACTTCGACGAAGTTGAAGACATAGTTTGCCATGGTGGCAACGGCCTTGCCCATGCCTTCTGCGGACATAGCATTGCCGGATGCAGGACCTGCTTCACTACCGTAAACCAGCTTGTAGTATTCCTCAACGCTCATGAAGTTTTCGGGAATCTTCTCACCGGCCGGTCTTGCGTCGTTGATAAGATCAAGCTTAGTCTTACCGGCAACTTCACTGTCGGTTGTAGAAAGATACTTGATGGTTTCTTCGAAGCCGAAAGCACGAAGAAGCGGAAGAAGAACGTTTTCGTAAGCAGTGTTGCCTTCAAGGTTGATGCCTTCGAAGAGCTTGAGCGCATCGCCGGCAAAGAGTGCCGAGAAGACAGGTGCAAACGGAGTCAGCATTGACCAGATGACTTCAATCATCTTGTTCTTCTTGTTGTAATATGTTTCGTTGGCATCTGCACCTGTTACGGTATCCATGCCCCATGCCCAATCCTTGGCAGCGGTTTCGTCGTACTTAGCGGAAAGGGTATAGGTTTCCGTGCCGATCTTTGCAATCTTAAGCTGAGCATAGTCGGCTTCATAGGTCTGCTCATCACCGTTTGCATCGGTGTAGGTGTAGACGAACTTGTCGCCGTTCTTCACCTGGACAGCACCTGTCTTACGAAGCTCACGGACATAGATCGGGTTACCGTCAGCATCAACGGCCGGAACTTCCTCACCGTTTTCGTTTGTCGTCGTAGCCTGAAGAAGCTTCGGTGTGCCGTCAGCGTTGGTAACAAGGTTGCCGTCTTTGTCGAACTCACAAGCGATATAGCTGTGGTTCTTATAAATCTGTGCCCATGTCAGCTCAACAGCCTCGCCGTTGATCTGATACATATCGGGCTTATTGGTATCGGTTGCCTTGATAAGGTTGCCGTCGGCGTCCTTATCGAAGCCGTAGGTCATGTAGTCATAGAAGGTGGTCTTACTGCCGTCCTTGTTATAAAGGAAGGCATCGTAAGTCATATCGAAGCCGGCAGCCTTCAGGAGATTTGCAAGCATCGATGTGGTATCGTTCGAACCGGACTTACCGAGTGCACCGCAAAGAAGGTTGACTACGGTATCAAAGATGTTGTCAGTGAAGAGGTTTTCACTGAGAATGTTCTGAAGAAGCGTCCACAGTCCATCTCCGGCCTCGAAATCAAACTGCATGCCGCCGAGGTCGAGCATTCCCTCTTCGGAAAGAGCGGAAAGAACATCGGGTACTGCCTGCTTGATGACATAGTCGAGGTTTTCGATTGCGGCGTTAACATCAGCTTCCGTGAACTTGTCTTTCGTTGCATTCCAATCGTAGCCCTCGTGGTCGATGGCATAGTCAGTCCATGCGGAGGTCTGCTGTGTTGCATCAATGAGCTGATCATCAATACGGTTGAGAAGCTCGTAGAAGTAGAACTCACCGTCGGCCGGCTCATAGTCGGAGAGAATGTCAATCAGAAGACCGGAAAGAATGTCGATGTACTGCGCGCCGTTTGCGTCAGCATCGGTAACCGGCTTACAAAGGTTCGTGGAAATGATCTTGATAATGTTGTTGATTCTCTCACGGGATTCAACTTCAGCCTGATCCTTTGCCGGGTTCTTGGTGAACATGCCGTTGATAATACCGGCAAGAGCGTCGATAAGCTCCTTGGAAGCCGCCAGTCTCATAAGGGTGATGAAGAACTGTCCGGGAGAAGCTTCGAACTTAGTGAAGGTGTCACCGACGTTGCCTCTGTAGGTCGGAGCGTTGATGTTCGCTCTCAGCGAGGAGTCGGCAGCAAGAGAACCGAAGTCAAGAAGATCAAGGTTGAAGGTTGCGCCGTCGCCAACAAGACGGCCGAGAATGGTATTGAGAAGTGTTTCGAAATCAAGGAAATTGTTCAGCGTTTCTTCAAGGTCGAGAACGATGACTCTCGAAAGAATCGGATCGACAATCTGGAGAAGCTTGAGGATCGGAGCGATGAAGTTCTGAACCGCAACAGAGAGGTTCGAAGTTCTCTTTCCGTCGTCGCCCTTGTACATATACATGAAGTAGGCGATGTTCGGAAGCTTCGACAGAAGAACGGTTACCGGAGATTCAAGAAGACCCGTATTTGTTCCGTCGCCGAGAAGAAGCACCTTGAGGGCGTTCATAAGCGGACGAAGCGGAGAATTCTTGGTTGTAGCAAGTCTGGTACCCGCATTAGCTGCGATTGTATTCGGGTCAGCACCGGAAAGAAGACCGCTGCTTGAAGTCAGATCCGTACCGTTATAAACATAACTGTCGAACTGATTCTGATATACGCAGGCGCTGTCGAGACCGAGCGCTTCAAGGATGGGAACAACAGCCTTGGAGTATCCCTTGTTACCCTGAAGGGTAAGCTCATCCATAAGGGTGATGTTCTGGCCGGAAAGCAGGAAGCCGAGAAGCGGATTGAGAGGTCCGATGAAGTCGCAGACAAGCTCGATGAAGTTGTCAAGTCTCGTCGAAGAATCAGTGTCTTCAGTGAACCAGTTGAAGCCGGCTTCGACACCGATGTCAGCCCATGTCATCTTGGCAAGCTCTGCCTTTGCGGCGTTGTCGCTCATCAGCTTATGGCTGCCGGCGTTGTTCTTGAGATAGTTCGGATCAGTGCTCTGATGGTTAGCCGCCTGACGGTTGAGCCATGCA
>JALEYA010000247.1 GCA_022779945.1 Oscillospiraceae bacterium
CCTGTTAATTTATGCCGATTAGCCCTCGCTGATTGCACTTACGGGGCAACCGTCTGCACAAGCGCCGCATTCGATGCAGGAATCAGCATCAATAACGTACTGACCGTCGCCTTCGCTGATTGCGCCGACAGGGCAGCCGTCAGCACAGGAACCGCAGGAAATGCAATCGCCGCTAATTACGTATGCCATCGTCATAACCTCCTTAAATCGATTTAGTTCATTTTATCATAAAATATGAAAATATCAAGTACCAAATACAGGATTTAAACGAAAAGTTGTAAATTTTTTACATATAAATACAAAATAGAATAAAAGAAAGAAGTTTTGGCTCGAAAATTGCAGATTTTGAGCATATCTTGTTGACTATTCGCCGTTTTTCTATTAAAATCAACGGGAATGTTATTTCGGAGATGATTGATGTGATGGATAATAAAATTCAAATCGAAAAAAACATGGTCTTTTCAAGTTCAAATAATGAAGAAATTTACAAAGCGTTTGACGGGAAGGCAAGAACGAAATGGATCGGAAAAGCGTATCCCGGATACATTAACATCTCATTCGGCTGTTATTATCAGATAAGCGGCTTGAAAATTTCGATGAGCCGTGAGGGATACAGCCTGTTTTCTGTCTATTCCAGCGAGGACGGAGTCAATTTTGAAGAAAAACTTTGTCAGGACAGCGAGACATCAGATAAAGGAGAGTATGCATTTGATTGTAATTTCAAATCCTGTGCCCTGCGTTTATATATTAAATATGTTTCATCATCGGATTTTATCGCTGTTAAAAATATTTCTGTTTTCGGGAAAAAATCGGATGACAAATTCGTTCAATCTACTGTTAATTATCCGGAGGACTATGGCAACAGTCCGTATAACGTTGATCTTACCGAAAAAGATACCATAGATGAGCTTCACGCGCTTGTCGGCCGCACAATCGGCAAGGAGTACTGTGGTTGCTTTGTGTTTGAAATTGACGATAGCGACCGCGAATATTTTGAAATTTGCGATCATGACGATAAGATAAAGATTAAAGCCAACAGCGGAGTCAACGCCGCCGCCGGATTAAATTATTACTTCAAAAGGTATTGCGGTGTGCACATTTCTCAGGTCGGTAACAATGTGAAGATGCCCGAAAAGCTGCCGGAAGTGGGGAACCGCTTATACAGAGAGACTCCGTTTAAAATCCGATATTCTTATAATTACTGCGCTCTTTCTTATACCATGGCTTTCTGGCAGGAGGATGAATGGCAAAAAGAACTTGATCGTTTGGCTCTTCAAGGAGTTAATGTGGTTCTTGATATCACGGCGATTGAGGAAGTGTACAGAAGATTTTTACTTGAAATCGGTTACACTATGGATGAAGTCAAAGCGTTTATTACCGGGCCGGCTTATTACGCATGGTTTAACATGGCAAATATTTTCGGTGTAGGCGGTCCGCTTCCCGACGGCTTTTTTGAAAAGCATACCGCGCTTGCAAGACGAAATCATCTTTTCATGCGGAAAATGGGAATGCAGCCTGTTTTGCAAGGCTATTCGGGAATGGTGCCTGTTGATATCCGAAAGCATATACCGGCCGCTCCGGTCATTCCGCAGGGAAAATGGAATGCACTTGACCGACCGTATATGCTGAAAACCGACAGTGAAACATACAGAATGCTTGCCCGTTTATTCTATCAATGTCAGAAGGATGTTTTCGGCGGTGTGTCACATTATTATGCGACCGATCCCTTCCATGAGGGAGGAAAAAGCGGAAGAATGAAAATTGAAAATGTCGGAAAACAGATTATCGCCTCTATCCTTGAAAGCGATCCCGATGGAATATGGATCATTCAATCCTGGGGCGAAAACCCGTCAAAACAGCTGCTCGACGGAATCGGCGATAAAAAGGATCATGCCCTCATACTTGACCTGTACGCAGAAAAAAAGCCGAGGTGGAAAGACTATCTAGGAAAAGAATTTTTGTCGACACCCTGGGTTTACTGTATGCTCAATAATTTCGGCGGACGAATGGGCTTGCACGGTCATCTCAGGACGATTGCAACCGAAATTGCGAATGCTTATTCACAGGCTGATTATATGAAAGGTATCGGTATTACACCGGAAGCAACATTTTCCAATCCGATCATATACGACCTGTTCTTTGAAACCGCGTGGTCAGAGAGCGGTAACCCCGAGCCGATTGACCTGAAAGAATGGCTGAAAGGCTACGCAAAAAGACGCTACGGAAGCTGCAGCGATAAAATGTATGAAGCATTGCTTCTTTTAAATAATACGGTTTATAACCCCGATCTGAACGAAAACGGTGAGGGTGCGCCGGAGTCGGTTGTCAATGCCAGACCGTCCTTCAAGGTGAAATCACCCTCAACGTGGGGGAATAACATTGTAGCGTACGATAAAACCGAATTTGAAAAAGCCGTTTCTCTTTTTGCCGGTTGTTATGATGAGTGCCGAACATTTGACGGCTATATGTTTGATCTTGTTGATTTGTTAAAACAGGTGATTTCCAACACTGCCGCCGAATATCAGCAGAAGTTGATCAACGCTTACAAAAATAAAGACCTTATTGAATTTATGAAAATCAGCGATAAGTTTATATCGATGATCCGATTCAACGATCAATTGCTTTCCCGAAGAAAAGAATTTCTCCTGGGAAATTGGCTCAATCAGGCAAAACAGCTCGCAGACGATTTT
>JALEYA010000102.1 GCA_022779945.1 Oscillospiraceae bacterium
TTGTAACATCATATATTTTGGAATCCGGTGTTATGACAGCAGAAAAACCGTCAGACCATTTTGCGGATAGCGACAGTCCGGAATAATTTGCCGTCTGACCCTGATAATATACGGTCTTTTTCGGCATCGATTTGATTTTCAGCTCGGTAAGCTTTCCTTTGCTGTAACAAACCCATGTAAACTGTCCGCCGTATTTGGATTTTATTGCCGACTTCCATTCACTGATTTTGTAAGGATAGAGAACGGTTCCCTTGAGACCGCTGAAGGTATCGGAAGAAAAGGCCGGCGGTTTTCCGGTGAATTTGATCTGAGTATTACAGCCACTGAACGCTTCACTGCCTATCTTTTTGACGCTGTCGGGGATTGTTACACTTGTTAAGCCGGTGCAATTTTCAAATGCATAATCGCCTATGTTTGTTACGCTTTTTCCGATTGTGACGCTTTTTAAGCCTGTACAATCGCAAAACGCACAGTGACCTATGCTTGTTACACTGTCAGGTATCGATATACTTTTCAAATCAGTACATTCATAAAACGCAGAATTACCTATGCGTTTTACGTTCTTGCCGATTGTTACGCTCTTTAAGCCGGAGCAATATGCAAACGCATAATTGTCAATGTTTGTTACGCTGTCAGGTATCGTTATATTTTTTAAGCCGGTGCATTGATAAAACGCCAAACAGCCTATGCTTGTTACGCTGTTGCCAATAGTAACGCTTGTCAGTCCGGTGCAATTAATAAATGCATCTTCGTCAATACTTGTGACGCTGTCGGGAATGGTAACGCTTGTCAGTCCGGTGCAATTTGCAAATGCCCCATCGCCAATACTCTTTACGCTGTTGCCAAAAGTAACGCTTGTCAGTCCGGTGCAATGATAAAATGCCTCTTCGCCAATACTTGTGACGCTGTCGGGAATGGTAACGCTTGTCAGTCCGATGCAGTTTTCAAACGCATGCTCGCCAATACTTGTGACGCTGTTGGGAATGGTAACGTTTGTAAGGTCAGTGCAGTATCCAAATGCAGAATGTGCAACGCTTTTTGTTCCTTCTTTAATCACAATATTTGTATTGGCCGGCATAGTTCCTTTGTATTTATAGTACACACGACCCGCATAGATATCACCGTCAGGTTTTGCGTTATACCATGCAGTGTTGTTAAACGCTCGATAGCCAATATTGGTTACGCTGTCAGGAATGGTAACGCTTGTCAGATCGGTGCAATCACTAAACGCATAAACACCGATGCTTGTTACGCTCTTTCCGATTGTGACGGTCTTGATTTTTGGTCCGCAGTCATCATAATCTCCATATGACTCTGAATAGAACGTATAATCCGGTATTGTTTTGACATTATCCCCGAAAACGACATCAATTCCGTCTCCTGCTGTTCCGGCGTTGCAGAACGCCTCCATACTACAGCAGCCTCCAACGTCATCCTCAATATAATATAAATCATTAACACTTTCGGCGTTCCAATTGATCCTTGTCAAGCCGGTGCAATTATAAAACGCATAAAATCCGATATTTTTCATATTTTTGCCAATTGTTACGCTCTTTAATCTGGTACAGCCATTAAATGCTTCTTCACCTATGCTTGTTACACTGTCGGGAATTGTTACACTCGTCAAGCCGGTGCATTTATATAACGCCTTATCACCGATACCTGTTACCGGATATCCGCCGAGTTTTGACGGAATGGTCACATTGCCGCTGATAGAATCGTTAACGTCGGTTATCGTTGCTTTTCCTTTTGAAACGGAATAGGTATAATGCCCTTCACTTGCCGCACTCGCCCTCGTCACAAACGCTTCCGACCACTTCGGAAGCTCCGGTCCGACAACGCTGCTCATGATTGTCGCCGTAACCGCCACAAAGACAACTACTGCGCACGCCAACATTCGTTTCAAAATATGCTTTCTGCCGCTCATTTTTTCTTTCCTCCAATATGTGAAAATTCAAAGAAGAATTCTTCTTTGATAAATTTACCACATTATTCCGGAAAAATCAACCCGTAAATCTGTCGAAACAAGCAAAACAGAGACGAGCCTGCTGAACCCGTCTCTGTTTTTGTTGGTTGTTGGCTCTGAATGCCGGATCAATAATGCACCGCTCCGCACGCACAGGTTTTGTTTACCCGGAAAAGCTTCCAGAAAATGCGGAGCAATTTATAAATCAGACCCTTAAAGCCCGACTGATGACAGCTGCAGGTGCAGATGACTTCCCCGCAGGTGTCGCAAACACCGTCTGCGTCCTTGTCAATATGACCCGTTGCCGGTTCGGCGGTAATCACGGTTTCGCCGCAAAGACAGCTTTCGGTTCTTTCTCCGTCCTCGGTGCAGGTTGCGGGCTTGTTTGCAACTTCGGCAAACGTATGGACATGAACGTTGAACGCGCGGGAATAGGTTTCGGCGTATTGCTGTGCCGTTGAGTTCTCAAAAGACGTGATAACAGTACTTTCCGGCAGGGTGTCCGCCGCGTCATAGATCTCGCAGTCGGGATTAAAAACGGAAATGTCCGTTAAAGCTTCACAGCCTTCGAAGGCCTTCTGGCCGACCGATAACACATTCTTTGAAAGGATTATCGACTGTAAAGCCGTGCAGTTGTAGAAAGCATACTTGCCGAGTCTTTCAACGCTTGTCGGAAGTCTGACCTCGCTGACGGCGGTCTGATTGTTCAGGGCGGAATCCGCAAGAAGTCTTGTTCCGTCCTTGACAGTCAGTATGCTGTCGGCAAAGCCGCTCTTTACGCCGTAAAGCACGTCGCCGAGGTAAATCACATCGTCGGGATATTCGTCAAGCCACTTTGTGCCGTAGAATACGATGACGCCGAAGCGGTCGATGTTCGCCTTGTTTTCGATTTTGCTTAAATTTGTGCAGTTCATGAATGCCGCATCGCCTAAGGTTTTGAGCGTTTCGGGAAGAATCAGGCTTTCGATCGCACAACCGGCAAATGCCTCTTTTTCGATCGTTTCAATGCCGTCGGAAAGCGTAAGGGAAGAAAGTTTACCGCAGGAATTGAATGCGCCGGCACCGACGGTTTTTACTCCGCCGGGAATATTGACTTTCTCAAGTGACACACAGCCGACAAAGGCCTTTTGTCCGAGAATCTGAAGCGATTCGGGGAGCGTTACGGTTTCGATTCCGTTGCATTTGCGGAAAGCTTCCTCTCCGATTTCGGTCAGACCCTCGCTGAGTGTCAATGAAGACAGCTTATAGCATTCATAAAAGGTCTTGTTCCCGATTTTCTGAACTTTTCCGGGGATCGAAACCGCTTTCAAGGCTCCACAACCGTAAAAAGCCTTTTTGCCGAGCGTTTCAAGCGTGTCCGGAAGATTGACGCTTTCCAATGCGTTGCAGGAGAAGAAGGCAGCCTCGGAAATCGTTCTGACTGTTTCGGGCAAGTTTGCATGAGAAAGTGCGTTGCAGTTTTCAAATGCGGATTCGCCGATTTCTTCAAGACCGTCACCCGTAAAAACAAGCTCGGAAAGTGTGTTGCAGTAAGAGAAAGCCTTGTAACCGATTTTCTTTACGCTTGCGGCGATTTCAACGGACTGCGCCTTTGAACAGCCGTAAAAGGCATATGCGCCGATTTCGGTTACACCGTCGCCGATGACAATTTTCTTAACGGAACCGCGGTTGTCGTACCACGGCGGCGTAATCTGATAAATAGCCCCCTGACCGATCGAGTAGTAATACATACTGCCCGTTCCGCTGATCGTAAGTGTTCCGGTCGATTGGTCAAGCTTCCAGGTAAGATTTTTTCCGCAGTCGTTTGATGTAATCGCTCCGGCTTTCATGACCGCCGTGCTGTCCGTTGATCCGACAAACGGAACCGCCGAAATCAGCATCACAAAAACCAGAAATAAACCGAGGAAACGTTTGATGTTTTTCATTGACAACCACCCTTTCCGGTCAAGATACGAAAGAGCCGCATCTGACCTTGATTTTTACACGAAAATTTGCGACGGACAACAAATCTTTGTCGCAAAACAAAAATACCACTTTTTATGCCGGATTGCAAGAGGAAAACTTTAAAAATTTCATTGTTTTTTAAGAATTTCACCATCCTTGATTTTAAAAAATCGGATACAGAAAAATCGCCCGAAGAATCGTCAACGGGCGGTAAGGATTGAGTTTTTCCGTTACTTGATTTTAACGGCTTTTGCCGTGGAGAACGAACCGTAAAGGTTCTTGCTCCCGACTGTCTTATACGCGGCAACCTTGAAGTAGTAGGTTCTGCCTTTGGTGAGCTTCAGTAAGGTGTAAGCGTTGCTTTTGGCGACGGCGACTCTTTTATAGGCGCCGTTTTTGGAAGTCGCCATATAAATGACATAGCCGTTGACTCCGGCCTGCTTGTTCCACTTGAGATAGGCTCTGCCGTAACCGGCCGAAACCTGCAAGGTAGGGGTTGCCGGAACGATGCTGTAGTAAAGGGTCCTGGTACCGCTGTAGTTACCTTTCAAGGTGATTTTGACCGCATACTGTCCGGGGTACTTTCTTCCCGAGGAGTAGGAAACGGTGTAATCGGTGTTCAGCTTCAGTGTT
>JALEYA010000031.1 GCA_022779945.1 Oscillospiraceae bacterium
ATAAAATCCGCATTCGTAAAAGAGTTTTCTATATGTTTTTATTTTTTCTCGGTAAAGGGCGATTTCTCGTATCTGTCCGCCGTCTATCTAAAATCAGAGACACCTTCTTCATGTAGCCTTCTTTGGACAGCCGCACAGAACTGCCCCTACTGCTTTTGTCAACAACATCAACAAAGTTTTCCTATATTTAATCTTGAATACTGTATAGGAGATTTTTGTAGACTTTGTTGACATATTTCGACCCTTTCCGGTTCCGGAGGAAAAACTGTCAGCTTTTCTGACTGAGGGGGGCTACCTGCTGACCTCTACCGCTCTGCTTATTTTATCGATCGGTCAGTTTGCTCTCTTCTGCTGTAACTTCTTCTATTATACTACCTTTGCGCTAATGCCGCGCGGGCACATACTTTCTTTCAGACAAAAAAGAAAGTATGCAAAGAAGTTCTTTTGGTGCGCATTTTCTCAGCCGAGTTTTTTTCTCGCCTTGGGGGCGAGGAAAAAACGGCGGGTCGAAAATGCTATTGGTACTCTGTTCTATCGCCCCATATTCTTTGGAGTCAGGCATAGTGGGATTCCATTGAAAGGTACTAAGTTCTCTAACAGCTTTTTCAGTGTCGGTCAGTCACAGCCCCTCAATGCCTGACGTGCCGTTGGCTTAATTTGGCTCTTTTTGTAACTCAGCTTTCAGTTAGCAGAAAGCTTTAAATATACAGCAAAAAGCAGGAGATCGCTTGAAATGCCTCCTGCTTTTGTCTGATTAATTCATTTCAAACGCACCGGTGTAAAGCTGATAATACTTTCCGCCGAGGTCGATCAGCTTCTTATGATCGCCTCTTTCAATTACCTCACCGTCTTCGATAACAACGATTTCATCCGAATTTCTTACAGTGGAAAGTCGATGGGCGATAACGAAGACCGTCTTGTCCTGCATCAGCTTGTCCATACCGATTTCAATTAATCTTTCGGTTCGGGTGTCAACAGAGCTTGTTGCCTCGTCAAGAACAAGAAGCGGTCTGCCGGAAATGGCGGCTCGTGCAATCGTGATCAGCTGCGCCTGACCGATGCTGATGTTGATGCCGTCGGAACGGATCATGGTATCGTAGCCGTCGGGAAGCTTTTCAATAAATGAATGCGCGTTTGCGATTTTTGCCGCTTCGATAATTTCTTCGTCCGTCGCATCAAGCTTACCGTAGCGGATATTGTCCTTAATCGTTCCCACGAACAGCTTGCTGTCCTGAAGAACGAACGCCATACTCGAACGCAGATCGTCCTTTTTGATATCCTTAATATTGATTCCGTCAATTGTGATTTCGCCCCGGTCAATTTCATAGAAGCGGTTGATAAGATTGGTGATCGTCGTTTTACCGGCACCCGTCGAGCCGACAAATGCAAGTTTTTCGCCGCTGTTTGCATGAGCACTGACATCTTTGAGAACCGTTTTATCTTCAACATATGAGAACGTGACGTCCTTTACGTTGACATCGCACTTAACGGGAACATAGCTGACTGTTCCGTCTTCGTTCGGTATTTTCCACGAAAACTCACCGCTTTCGTCCTCTTCGTCGTAGCCCATGATGTTCTTGATTGTTTTGACAAGTGTGATCTTTCCTTCGTCGGTTTCCGTCGGTGTGTCAAGCACGGCGAAAACTCTTTCGGCACCCGCAAGAGCGGAAATAAGCGTGCTGTAACTGCTGGCAATCGAAGCGACGGGGGAGCCGTAGCCGCTGACGTACTGAAGATAAGTAATCAGTTTTGGGATCTCCATCTTCTTTTTGACGACAAGCGAAGCACCGATAGCAAGAGCAACGGCGTAGTTGATTCTTGTAATCATCGACATGATCGGGCTCATCAGTCCGCTGATGATATTGGCTTTTACGCCGACTCTTCTGTATTCTTCGTTGATTTCGGCAAATTCTTTCTTGGTTCTTTCTTCATGACAGAAGATTTTTACAATCTTGATGCCGCGGACATATTCCTCAATATAGCCGTTGCTTTTCGCCATGGTTTCCTGCTGCTTTTTGAACAGCGGCTGACACTTTTTGGTAATCAGGAAAACGGTCATCATCATAAGTGCTATTGCAACGGTGATGGTAAGCGTAATCTGCCAGCTGTAAATGACCATAATCGTAATCGTGACAATAGCTTGTATGGTCGAGGATATCAGATTGACAAACGTGCTTTGCACAAGGTCGCTGACTCTTCCGATGTCGCTCGTAAAGTGACTCATGATTTCGCCGGTCTTGTGCTTGTCAAAATAGCTGATGGGAAGCCCCTGCATATGGTTGAACAGCTCACGGCGCATATTTGTCAGCGTTTTGATAGAAACGGAAAGCATGATTCTTGTATACGCATAATTCATCAGCGACGAAATGACATACGCAAGCGTCATGGCGAACAGCGCTCTTGTAATCTTGGTAAACTCCGCGTTCGGGTCGCCTCCCTTATTCATGACGCTTTCAATCGCCTCATAAACGGGCTTCATGATAAGGGAAGAGCAAACCGTAACAACCGTTGCAAGAACAACCAGCACGGCAACCACGATCAGCCATGATTTTTGCTTGGTAATATAGCCGATCAGCCTTTTTGCCGAACCCTTGGCATCCTTGGGCTTGTTTTTCTTTTTCTTTTCGGCTTCCTTTTTTTCCTCCTCGGTCATTTCACTTTCGGGTTTTTCGCCCTTTTTGCCTTTCTTTCGTTTGGAGGCTTTTGTTTTCTTTTCCGCTTTTGCCGGTTCGGCTGTCGTCGTTCCTTTTTCTTCGGCGGCGGTTTGTTCCGCTTTGTTTTCTTCTTCCTTTTCGGTTAAAGGAGTTTTGTTTTCGCTCACTGTGCCAACACTCCTTCCTGCTGCGAAATAAAGATCTCGCGGTAAATTTCATTACTGTTTTTCAGTTCGTCATGCGTTCCGATGCCGCCGATTCTGCCGTTGTCAACAACAATAATACGGTCACAGTCCATGATCGAAGTGATTCGCTGTGCGATGATAATTTTTGTGATTCCGTCAAATTCTTCGGTCCGGAGCGCCGCTTTGATTTTACTGTCGGTTGTGGTGTCAACGGCACTCGTTGAGTCGTCAAGAACAAGAATTTTCGGCTTTTTGAGAAGTGCTCTTGCAATGCAAAGACGCTGTCTCTGACCGCCGGATACGGTGTTGCCGCCGTGACCGAGCTCGGTGTCATAGCCGTTTTCTTTTTCCATGATAAAGTCATGCGCCTGTGCACATTTGGCGGCGTGGATAACCTCTTCGTCTGTGGCGTCAAGCTTACCCCAGCGGATATTATCCTTAATTGTACCGGAGAAGAGCACATTGTGCTGCATGACGATCGAGACCTCGTCTCTGAGGTTTTTGAACTTATAATCCTTGACGTTTCTTCCGCTGACAAGAACTTCGCCGTCCGTCACGTCGTAAAGACGGGGAATGAGCTGAATCAAGGTTGACTTCGCACTGCCCGTAGCACCGATGATACCGATGGTTTCACCGCTGTCTATTTGAAAGCTGACATTGTCAAGAATATTCTTTTCTGCCGCAAGGTCATACTTGAACGAAACGTTTTTGAATTCGATATTTCCGTTTTCAACGGTTGCGTTTTCGTCGCCGTCGTCGTCCTTGACGGTCGGCTCGGCGTTAAAGATTTCACCGACTCGCTTGATGGAAGCTCTTGCCATGACCATCTGAACAAACGCCATGAGAACGGTCATAAGAGAGGTGATAACCTGACTGATATAGGTTGTAAAAGCGGAAAGCTCACCGATGGTAAGACCGCTTTCCGGCTCAAAGATAATCAGCTTACTGCCGCGGTAAAGCGTCATGACCATGCAGCCGTAGATGATGAACATCAGCGCCGGTGACAGCATAAGCACCATTTTTTGTGCCTTTAAGTTCGCTTTGGCAAGCCCCATGTTGGCATCCTCGAACCTTTCTTTTTCGTATTCCTCCCGGACAAAGGATTTGACTACACGGATACCATTGACGTTTCCCCGGATGGTACCATTGAACTTGTCCGTTTTTTCAAGCATATTCTTGAACATCGGAACGAGCATGAAGCCCATTACGACCAGAACAACAATAATCGTAGGAACAACCACGTAAAAAACGTGCGAAAGCTTTGCGCTGAGCCTTACGGCGTTGATCAGTGCAAGAATCAGAATATACGGTCCTTT
>JALEYA010000038.1 GCA_022779945.1 Oscillospiraceae bacterium
GAGCCGACGCTTCGGATGCGTACCGAAAAGGCGGCTGAATTTCTTTCGGAACATAAAAATACAATCGCAATCTGCTGCGGCGGAATCGTTCATCCCGACCAGACGAAAAGCGAAGCCGAAGCGATCAGGGACGGACTTGTCGGTTTCGGGATAGACGAGGGCAGGATTATACTCGAAGATCAATCGACCACAACAAAAGAAAATTTTGTCAACGCAAAAAGAATTATTGACGGCATGAAGCTTGATGCAGAGCCGGAAATCGCTTTTCTTTCCAGTGAGTTTCACCTGATGCGTTCTTTGTTTATCGCAAGGCTTACCGGATTAGACGTAAAGAGCGTTCCGGCGCCGTCGCCGAAAAACCAAAGAGCCAAAAATTACATAAGAGAACTGATTGTGTTCCCCGGAACGATTGCGGAAACCATGAAAAAGGAGAATTGACATGAATCTGACGCAGCTGAAAGCGTATAAAGTCAAGGAAGTTGTTTTTTCGAATAACATTACCGCAAAGGTACAGCTTCATTTTAACAATAAGGTCAGCTACAACGTAAAATATGACAACCACGGTATGTGCGAAGGCACCATGACGGTCGAGGTCTTTGACAAGAAGCAGCCCGATGTGCTGAATGTCAAGGTTACGGTCTGCGGTGTTTTCTCGGTTGCACCCGACGCGAAAAAAGAGCTTGTGCATGTGGAAACGTTCAAGGAGCTTTTCCCGTACGCAAAAGCACTGATTACAACGCTTTCCGCCACTGCGGGAATTCCGCCGATCATCGTACAGAATGTGGATATTGACAATCAGGAGATCTACCGGTTTGATATGAATGCCATGAAAGGGGAAGAATCATGAGCCGTCTTTTGGATCAGCTGAACGATGATGAGCTTGATTTTTCTGTCAGCTTCACCGACACCGACGGCGTAAAGGTAAACGGCGAATTTCTGGACATCGTCTGCCGAGACGGAGTCGAATATGCCGTGATTGCGCCTGATGACGCCGACGGCTATGTCGATATTTTCCGCATTCAGCTTTTGAACGGAGATGAGCTTTATATCCGGGAAAAGGACGGAAAAATCCTCGATGAAGTATTTGAAATTTTCAGAATGAAAAATGAGGACGAATTTGATTTTGATTAAGGGCAATCGCCAAAGGAGAGACCGTTATGACAGAACAAGGAAAACGAAGAAACAGCAAAAAAGTAAAGGTCGGTGATCTTTTCATCGGCGGTGACAGCCCGGTCAGTGTGCAGTCGATGCTGAACATCCCGGCTCATGATATTGAAGGTAACGTAAAACAGGCCGTTGCACTTGAAAAAGCAGGCTGTCAGATTATAAGAGCCGCCGTGCCCGACATGGAGGCGGTGAAAACCGTTGCCGCCCTCAAAGAAAACGTGTCCGTGCCGGTTGTGGCGGATATTCATTTCAATTATAAGCTGGCTTTGGCCTGTGTAGACGCCGGTGTAGACAAAATCAGAATCAACCCGGGCAATATCGGCTGTGACGAAAATGTCAGGGCGGTTGCCGTAAAATGTAAGAATGCGGGCGTGCCCATTCGGATCGGCGTCAACTCCGGTTCGGTTGAAAAGGAAATCCTTGAAAAGTACGGCGCACCGACACCCGAGGCGATGGCGGAAAGCGCGATGTACCATGTCAGACTGCTCGAAAAGTTCGACTTTGACGATATCGTCATTTCAATTAAATCATCAAACGTCAGTAATATGATAAAGGCGTATGAAACCGTAGCCGGAATGTGTCCGTATCCGCTTCACTTAGGTGTGACGGAAGCCGGAACACAGCGTATGGGCATCATCAAGTCCGCTGTCGGTATCGGCTCGCTTTTAACAAGAGGAATCGGCGATACGATCCGGGTATCGCTGACTGCCGACCCCGTCAACGAGGTTTACGCCGGCTTTGATATCCTGTCGGCAATCGGTCTTCGCAGCGACAGCCCGACCTTGGTTTCGTGCCCGACCTGCGGCAGAACAAAAATCAACCTGATCGCCCTTGCGGACGAGGTGGAAAAGCGGCTTCGTGATGTACATAAGAACATCAAGGTTGCCGTCATGGGCTGTGTTGTCAACGGCCCGGGCGAAGCGAAGGAAGCGGACATCGGAATTGCCGGCGGCGACGGGTGCGGACTGATTTTCGCCCACGGCGAAATTTTACGCAAGGTTCCCGAAGAAGAAATCGTAGACGAGCTGTTCAAGGAAATTGAAAAGCTCCCATAAGGTTCATTATTATCTCTTATCTATTATCTATATTGTTTCCCATAAGAAAGGAATACGAATAAAAATGAGTGTCAGTTTCGGCTCACTTTTCGGTGAGCTTTTTGAGGACAATACCCTTACGGCGGTGTTTGCCGGCTGTGAGGTTGAAAATATAAGAATATTTAAAGAAAAACGCCTGATGGAGCTTGATCTTGTGTTCTCGTGTCTTATGACCGACAGCGTGCTCGAAAAAGCCCAAAAGGCAATCAGCGAAAAGCTTTTGCTTGATTCGGCGGTCATCAACCCGAAAATGCCGCCGGAAAGCTTTTCTCCTGAGTTTTATTCGAGTCTTATTGCAAGAACGAACAAGGCGGTTGCCGCTTCAAACGGCTTTTTCAAGGGCAGTACCTGTGACTTTGACGGAAAGACGCTGAAAATTACGCTGACGCACGGCGGCGCAGATATTTTAAGAAGCTGCGGCTGTGATACCTTTATGGTCAATGAGATCCGGAAGCTTTTCTTCCGTGAGGTCAGCGTTGTTTTTGACGGCGCAGACATATCCGTCGAGGACGAGCAGGTGAAGCAAATGATTAAAAAGGCGGAGGAAAACACGCCTGCCCCTGTCTTTTACCGGGAGCAGGTCGAAAGCAGTAAGCCGAAGGAGCACAAGACCGTGGAAGGCGTTCCGCTCTATCTCGAAACGGCAAAGCCGATCTACGGCAGTAAAATTACGAAGCCGCCCGTACCGATCAAGTCCATCAGTCCCGAGGACGGCAGCTGTGTGATCTGGGGCGATATCTTCTCGTTTGAAAGCCGTGAAACGAGAGACGGCAGAAGCTGTATTGTCACTTTTAACGTCAGCGACGGAACCTATGCGTACAGCTGTAAGGTGTTTGAACGCAAAGAGCACTGCGAAAAGCTTCTGGAGAAGCTCAAGGACGGCGTGACCGTGCTGATAAGGGGCGACATCACCTATGATAAATACTCGGGGGAAAACGTCATCTCTCCGAGAGCGATTTCGCTTGTGGATAAAATTCCGCCGATTGATGACGCCGAAGAAAAGCGTGTCGAGCTGCATCTTCATACCAAAATGTCGATGATGGACGGCATGACGGACGCAGCAGACCTTGTCAAAAGGGCAATTGCGTGGGGACATAAGGCGATTGCGATCACCGACCACGGCGTTGTGCAGGCGTTCCCCGAAGCGACAGCGGCGGCAGGCGGCAAAATCAAGATCATCTACGGCATGGAAGCGTATTATATTGACGACTCAGTCCGTTCGTTTGACGAATGGAAAAAGGAGAAAAAGGCGAAGTATTATCACATGATAATCCTTGCAAGGAATAACACGGGTCTTAAGAATTTGTATAAGCTGATTTCTCTTTCGAATCTTCAGTATTTCCACCGCCGACCGATCATTCCGAGAAGCGAGCTTGTCAAACTCCGTGAAGGGCTGATTATCGGAAGCGCTTGCGAAGCCGGTGAGCTTTACCGGGCGATTGTCAACGGAGAAAGCGAAGAAAGAATCCTCGAAATCGCTTCGTTTTACGATTATCTTGAAATTCAGCCCTGCGGCAACAACGAATACATGATCCGGAGCGAACGGTATCCGAACGTCAACAGTGTTGAGGATATCCGGTACTTCAATAAAAAGATTATTCATATTGCGGACAAGCTCGGAAAATTAGTTGTCGCCACCTGCGACGTTCACTTTATCGACCCGGGCGACAGCATTTACCGTGCGATCCTGATGGCAGGTCAGGGCTTCCCCGACGCCGACAAGCAGGCGCCCTTGTATCTTCGCAACACCGAGGATATGCTGAAAGAATTTGCCTATCTCGGCGAAGAAACGGCAAGAGAGGTTGTTATCACCAACCCCGGTATCATCGCCGATATGACCGAACGGATCGTACCGATTCCGAGCGGAAACTTCCCGCCGAGCATTGACGGAGCGGATGAGGAGCTGAAAAAGCTCTGCTGGGAAAAGACAAAGCGTCTTTACGGCGACGACGTTCCCGAATATGTGGCGAACCGACTGACGAGAGAGCTTGACTCGATCATCAAGCACGGCTTCGGCGTTTTGTATATCATTGCGCAGAAGCTTGTCAAAAACTCCGAGGATCACGGCTACCTTGTCGGTTCACGAGGTTCGGTCGGCTCGTCCTATGTTGCGAACGCCGCCGGAATTTCCGAGGTCAATCCGCTTGCGCCGCACTACCGCTGCCCCGAGTGTAAGCATTCCGAATTTTTCCTGGACGGTTCGGTCGGCTCGGGTTACGATTTACCGCCGAAAAACTGTCCGCACTGTGATATCCCGATGGAACGGGACGGGCACGATATTCCGTTCGAAACCTTCCTCGGCTTCAAGGGCGACAAAAGCCCCGATATCGACCTGAACTTCTCGGGTGAATATCAGTCAAGAGCGCACCGCTACACCGAAGAGCTTTTCGGTATCACCCACGTTTTCAAAGCCGGTACCATGGCGACCGTTGCTGATAAAACCGCCTACGGCTTTGTGAAAAAATACTTAGAAGAAAGAAATATGAACGTCAGTCGTGCCGAGGAGGACAGACTCACAAAGGGCTGTACCGGCGTCAAGCGCACAACGGGTCAGCACCCGGGCGGCATGGTTGTTGTCCCGAACGCCTACGAAGCGGAGGATTTCACCCCCGTTCAGCACCCGTCCGACGACGCCAGCAAGGGCATGATTACAACGCATTTCGACTTCCATGCTCTTCACGATACGATATTGAAGCTCGATAACCTCGGCCACGATGTTCCGACGCTTTATAAATACTTAGAGGATCTGACGGGTATCCCGGCGATGGAAACGGACATCTGCGACCCGAAAATCTACGAAATGATTTTAAGTCCCGAGCCGTTGGGTGTCACGGCGGAGGATATCGACTGCCCGACCGGTACGCTGTCTATCCCTGAGATGGGAACGGACTTTGTTATCGGTATGCTTTTAGAAGCGCAGCCGAAGAATTTTTCCGACCTGTTGCAGGTTTCGGGTCTTTCCCACGGTACGGACGTATGGCTCGGAAACGCACAGGAGCTGATTAAAGACGGCGTGTGCACGATTTCCGAGGTTATCGGAACGAGAGACAGCATCATGGTTTACCTGATGCATAAGGGCGTTGAGCCGAGCATTGCGTTCAAGATCATGGAAATTGTCCGTAAGGGCAAATCCAAAAAATTACTTACCCCTGAGCTTCAGCAGATCATGAAGGACAACGGCGTCGAACAGTGGTATATCGACTCGTGTATGAAAATCAAATATATGTTCCCGAAAGCGCATGCGGCGGCGTACGTCAGTGCGGCGTTGCGGCTTGGTTGGTATAAGATTTATTACCCGCTCGAATACTATGCGGCATATATGACCGTCCGGGGCGGCGATATTGATGCGGTTGCTGTGCTTGCCGGACGGCAGGCGGTCAAGAACCGGATGAAAGAGATCAAGGAAGCCGGAAAAGCGGCGGCGCCCAAGGACAGAAATATGTATCCGGGTCTTCAGGTTGTCAACGAGATGATGGCAAGAGGAATCGAGTTCCTGCCTGTTGACATATACAAATCGGACGCCAGAACCTATCAGATTGAAGACGGAAAAATCCGTATGCCGTTTTCGGCGCTCAGCGGTGTCGGTGAAAACGCTGCCATCGGTCTTGCCAAGGCAAGGGAGGGTGTAGATACCTTTGTCTGTGTGGACGATTTTGCCGCCAAGGCAGGCGCATCGAGTGCGGTTATTGACGCACTGCGTCAGGTCGGAGCCCTTGACGGAATGCCCGAATCAAGACAGATCAGTCTTTTTGATTTTTAAAAGGTGAACGAATGGAAATGAAACTGAACGAAACCGAAAAGCTTGAGCCGCTCGGAAAAAGTATGCGTATCATCGTAAGTCAGGCGCACACCTTTGGCACGGACGCAATCTTGCTTGCCGACTTTTCGAACCCGAAGAAAAAAGAAACGCTTTGCGACCTCGGTACGGGGTGCGGTATCATACCGCTGCTTTGGTGTAAAAAAGAAACCGGAGATATCACGGCGGTCGACATACAGCCGGCTGCCTGCGATCAGCTTGAGCGGTCGCTTTCTCTGAACGGACTGAAAGACCGGGTGAACGTGGTCAATGCCGATCTGCGTTCGCTCAAAGGAGTGCTCAACTTCGGCTCGTTTGACCTTGTGACGATGAATCCGCCGTATAAGCCGGTCGGCACAGGTATCGAAAGCGAAAGCGAAGCGGATAAAATCGCGCGGCATGAGACAATGTGCACCGTTGACGATGCGGTGAAAGCGGCGGCGTCTTTGCTTCGCTTCGGCGGACGGTTCTGTATGTGCCATCGGCCCGAACGGCTTTGCGATATCATTTGCAGTATGCGGGAAAACAAGCTGGAGGTCAAACGGCTTCGCTTTGTCTGTCAGCAGGAGGGCAAGCCGCCGTGGCTGGTGCTTGTTGAAGGCAAGAGAGGCGCAAAAAGCCATGTGACGGTCGAAAAGAACCTGATTATGCAAAACGCCGACAACACCGACAGCGAAGAAATTGAGCGAATCTTTTTCGATTACCGGAAAAGCAAAGGATAATACTATAATTATAGAAAAAGACGGGAAGTGGTTTTCTTGAATCTTTTACATTTTAAATATGCGGTGGAAATCGCCAAAACAAAATCCATCAGCAAGGCGGCGGAAAACCTGTATATGGGTCAGCCGAACCTGAGCCGTGCGATCAAGGAGCTTGAGGAGAACATCGGAATCACGATTTTCAAGCGCACGTCGAAGGGAATCACCGTGACGGCGGAGGGCGAAGAATTTTTGGAATATGCCAACCGTATTCTTGCTCAGGTCGAGCAGGTGGAGGATATCTATATCAACAAAAAGGCGAAAAAGCGCCGTTTTTCGGTCTGCGTACCGAGGGCAAGCTATATTTCCGAAGCCTTTGCCGAATTCTGCCGGGAGACAAAGACCGACGAACCGCTTGAGTATTTTTACAAAGAGACAAACTCCATGCGGACGATCAACAACGTTGCCAACAGCGAATACAGTCTCGGTATTATCCGGTACCAAAGCAATTTTGATAAGTATTTCCGGAGTATGTTTACGGAAAAGAAGCTTCTGAGCGAAGTGATCAGCGAGTTTTCCTATGTTCTTTTGATGAGCCGGAATCATCCGCTTGCCGGAAAAGACGATATCGAGCTTCATCAGCTTTCCGATTATATCGAAATTGCCCATTCCGACCCCTACGTTCCGTCTATGCCGCACGTTGACGTAAAAAAAGCGGAGCTTTCCGCCTTCGTGGACAAGCGGATCAATGTTTTTGAGCGCGGCAGTCAGTTTGAGCTTCTTTCAAGAGTGCCGACAACTTTTATGTGGGTGTCGCCGATTCCCGAAAGCCTGCTCGAAAAATATGATCTGGTTCAAAAACCCTGCAGTGCCAACAAGAAGATCTACCGGGACGTACTCATTTACCGAAAGGGCTATAAGCTGACCGATACAGACAGCGAATTTATTGAAAAGGTCTGTGAGGCGAGAAGCAAGTATCTGTAAACATTTTTGTTTTCGGTTGTGCAAACTATACAAGAACAAATTGTTACTTTAATTCAAGTTTAATGAAAAAATGTATTGCAAATTTCGCGTTTTTTTGATAAAATCTGTTTGTATCTGATATCGGCGGAATCGTGCGCATTGTATGACCCGCTTGTGTTCAACTTTTTAAAGCGGCGGTGACTATGATGAAGCTTCTTGAAGAAAGAATTCTCAAAGACGGACAGGTATATCCCGGCAGCATTCTGAAGGTCGATTCTTTTTTGAATCATCAGATTGACGTGAAACTTCTTAATGCTATCGGAGAAGAAATAAAAAGATTATATGCGGACTGCGGTGTTAACAAAATCCTTACTATCGAATCATCAGGTATAGGAATAGCTTGTATAACGGCGCAGTTTTTTGATTGTCCGGTTCTTTTTGCAAAGAAAACCAAAACCAAGAACATTGCAAACGCAGTTTACAAAACAAGCGTCAAGTCCTTTACCCATGGAACGGTTTACGATGTAATCGTATCGAAGGATTTTTTGAATAAAAACGATAAAGTGCTGATTATCGACGACTTTCTTGCCGAAGGAAATGCACTGATCGGGCTTATCGACCTTTGCCGTCAGGCAGGAGCCGAGGTTGTCGGCTGTGCCATCGCAATTGAAAAAGGTTTCCAGCCCGGCTCAAGCCGTATCCGTGAGCTCGGTGTCAGAGTGGACTCTCTTGCCGTAATCGACAGCATGGAGGACGGCGAAATCAAATTCCGGTAAATACCCGTGAAACGGGATTTATATAAGGCAACCTCTAAAAACATCCCGGCATTCGTCATAGCACACAACTAATGCCGTCTTTGTCGTTAAAAATCCTTGAAATACACAGAGTATTCCTGCGGATTTTTGCCTAAAATCCGACATCATTTGTGCACTATGCCAAACGCCTTGAGTTTTTAGATGATGCCAAAAATTTATTTTAAACGGAGGAAAAAAGCATGAAAAAATTTCTTGCTATCCTGCTTGCAGCAGTTCTCTGCCTTTCCCTCGCAGCTTGTGGCGGTAACGGTGGAGACGAAACAACCGCAGCAGGAGACACCACAGCAGCAGAAGCTACTGAAACAGGCATGAGCGCTTCGCCCATCGCTGACGTTGAACTCAAGGTTGACTACGAAGTTCCCGAAGACTTCAAGATCGGTTTCATCTGCCTTCACGATGAAAAGTCAACCTACGACCTTAACTTCCTCAACGCCGTTGACAAGATCAAGGAAGCTCTGAAGCTTACCGACGAGCAGGTTCTTGTTAAGACCAACATTCCCGAGACCGACGAATGCTATGCTGCCGCTAAGGATCTTGTTGATCAGGGCTGCAAAATCGTATTTGCTGACTCTTTCGGCCATGAAGATTACCTGATCAAGGCAGCTAAGGAATTCCCCGAAGTTCAGTTCTGCCATGCAACCGGCACAAAGGCTCACACAGAGAAGCTTGACAACTTCCACAACGCTTTCGCTTCCATCTATGAAGGCCGTTATCTTGCCGGTGTTGCCGCAGGTCTCAAGCTCAACGAAATGATCGAAGCCGGCAAGTTCACCGCTGACGAAGCCAAGATGGGTTATGTCGGTGCTTTCACCTACGCTGAAGTTATTTCAGGCTA
>JALEYA010000055.1 GCA_022779945.1 Oscillospiraceae bacterium
AAAGGTACTAAGTTCTCTAACAGCTTTTTCTGTGTCGGTCAGTCACAGCCCCTCAATGCCTGACGTGCCGTTGGTTTAATTTGGCTCTTTTTGTGACTCTCTGCTTTCAGTTAGCAGAAAGCTATTGATATACAGCAAAAAAACAGGAGAGGACAAACTATCCGAAACACAACCACCGAGACCACACTTAGTGTTTTTCCTCTACGAAAAGCGTTCTTTGCTTACTTTCTGACGCGCCTGTCAGGCCGTTGGACGGCTTCACTGCCGCCTTGGTTTCTTCTTTATCAAACTTTCTCTCCCGTGTAGGAAGCTTCTGCTACTTGGTCAGTGCCCGCGCGGCATTAGCGCAAAGGTTGAAGAATGGAAGAAGACATAGCATAAGAGAACAGATTTACAGGTCATGAAGGAAAAAGAGTAATGGAGGTCAGAACCCCTTCCGACGGCTTCGCCGCCACCTTCCCCAAAGGGGACGGCTTTTATCCCGCTAAACTCAAATTTATCGCTCAGTTTACAGCTCGGGCTGTCCGTTTTCAATCATGCACTGCCTGACCCGGCATTGGAGTTGCCACGCGACTAAACCAAAATTTCTCCGCCAGACGCAGACGGAAATACATCGCTCAATCCGATTTGAACGCACGAAAACTCGTCGGTCAGAAGCTCGGGAAACAGCGGAACTTCAATTTTATTCTTCGGTATTAAAAACAGGGAAAGCGACATGGCGGCGGTAACACAGCCGGACGACGCACCGATAAAAAGCGAGCCTTTGTGAAGCCTTGCGGCGTTTTCGGCGGCGGCGAGCCCCTTCTTGAATCCGTCTTTTTCAAAGTCGAAATGCCCTTGGTTTTTTACCGTTATCACAACCTGTTTCTCTGCTTCTTTCAGGGAGATTTCGATTTGTCCGTCAAGTGAAAATTTTGCGGCGTTTGATAAGAGATTTAAAAAACCGAAGGCAAAAATATTCGGGAAGGCGGCGGTCGAAATGTCCTCGGTATCACAGACAATTCTTAATCCGGTGTGTCCGAGCAGGATATCCGAACACAGACATATGCTCCTTAAAAATCCGGAAAGTTCAAAATAGGAACAGTCGGCTTTCGTCAGACGGATCAGCTTTTCGTTTTCCAACGCTCTCAGCTTCCTTTGGCAGACAGATTTTGCACTTTCGGTTTTGTTCCGGGCAAGAATACGGCAGATAAGCTCTCGTATTTTTTCCTCATTTTCGGGGGTGGCTTCGATTTTTCCGAGGTTTTCCAGCGGGGATAAGACGGTTTCTTTCATCGGTAATGCTCCTGTCAGGGTCTTTTTTTCGTCAGTATTATGCCCTTTTTCGCCGTCAAAAGAATAATTTTGTTGAGATTACCAAAAATTTAGAAATCAGGAAAAAAATATTGGTTTTCGGTTGAAAAATCGGAAGGAATCGGGTAATATATAAAGGCAAAAAATTAAATCCATTTATTTCGGAGGTAATTATTATGTCAGTTAAAGTTGCAATCAACGGCTTCGGCCGTATCGGTCGTCTTGCATTCAGACAGATGTTCGGCGCAGAAGGCTACGAAGTAGTTGCGATCAACGACCTTACCAAGCCCTCAATGCTTGCTCATCTTCTCAAGTACGATACCGCTCAGGGCGGTTACTGCGGAAGAGTCGGCGAAAACCTTCACACGGTTGAGGCTGACGACGAAGCAAACACCATTACTGTTGACGGCAAGACCCTTACCATCTATAAGGAAGCAGACGCTTCCAAGCTTCCCTGGGGCGAAATCGGCGTAGACGTTGTTCTTGAGTGCACAGGCTTCTATTGCTCAAAGGATAAGAGCATGGCTCACATCAACGCAGGCGCAAAGAAGGTTGTTATTTCCGCTCCCGCAGGCAACGACCTTAAGACCATCGTTTACTCGGTAAACAACGACACCCTTACCGCTGATGATCAGATCATCTCCGCTGCTTCCTGCACCACCAACTGCCTTGCTCCCATGGCGAAGGCTCTTAACGATTATGCTGCTATCCAGAGCGGTATCATGAGCACCATTCACGCTTACACCGGCGATCAGATGATCCTTGACGGTCCGCACAGAAAGGGTGACCTCAGAAGAGCACGCGCAGGCGCAGCTAACATCGTTCCCAACTCCACCGGCGCTGCTAAGGCAATCGGCCTTGTTATTCCGGAACTCAACGGCAAGCTGATCGGTTCTGCTCAGCGTGTTCCCGTTCCCACCGGTTCCACAACGATCCTTACCGCTGTTGTTAAGGGCGACAACGTAACCAAGGAAGGCATCAACGCCGCTATGAAGGCTGCTGCTTCCGAGTCCTTCGGCTACAACGAAGATCCCATCGTTTCTTCCGACGTTATCGGCATGAAGTACGGTTCACTCTTCGATGCAACCCAGACCATGGTTTCCGATCTCGGCAACGGTATGTACCAGGTTCAGGTTGTTTCCTGGTATGACAACGAGAACTCCTATACTTCTCAGATGGTTCGTACAATCAAGTACTTCGCTGAGCTTGCATAAGAGATTTCAAAGACTTTTGGCCGCCTGTTTTGTTCGACAGGCGGTTTTTTGCATAATTTTTGCATAAAGATTCCGTTAAGAATGGATGAATTGATATAAAGATCGTATAAAGATAGTTTTCGAAAAGTCCCGGAACCCTTTATTTCAGGGTGTTTTGGACTTCGTCGAAGGAAAAATAACGAAATAAGAAAAAACCGCAGTATGTAAAAAAATGTCAGCCCTTCGACAAAACCCGACGGTTTTTATCATAAATACAGCTATAATTAGATCAGGAAAAGCGCGAAAGTCGTGACCCGCATAAAAAATACGATTATGAAGGGTGCGAAAATATGCAAAATGTAAGGGAACTTGAAACGATAACAAAAACAATGAATCCGTGGTTGTCGGAGCGGGATGCGAAGCTTGCAAGCATTCGGACAAATATTATCCTGCTTTCGGGATACATATCGGCTGTCAACGCAGTGGCTGTGAAGCTTATATCTAACAATCTTCTTGAAAGCAGTCAGATCCTGAAGATTGATGAGCATCTGTTTTCAAAGCGAAGAGAACTGGAGCAATTGACAAAAGAAGCGATACAAGAAGTTTATTTTTGAATCGGCCAAAAGACGGGTCACGCTTTTCCGGCTTCCTGAATATTCCCCGCGTCTGACGACAAAAAACCGAACCGCTGACAAGGCAAGTCGGCGGTTCGGCATTTTCATTTTTTGAAAAGTTTGTGATTTTCAGGCTTTCAACGTGTGCTCGTTCTTTTTGTTCCGGGTGCGGAGAATGAGATACAGAACAACCGTAGCGATTGCTGTTGTAATTGCGGCATCGAACATATCGAACATCGTGTCCCAGATCGGATACTGTGCAGCGCCGGCGGCATGGAATCGGTTGAGCAGTACATACCAGAATTCTTTTTCGGAAGGCGATATGTTGTAGCCCTGATTGGTGGTACCGGTAAAGAAATCACCGAAATACTCCATAAACTCCCAAAGACAGATGATGATAAAGGAAAATCCGCAACAAAAAAGGGACGTGGAACCCGGCTCGGCTGCTGCCTTGAATTTTTTCTCGGTTTTGAAACAGGCTTTGAAGATGTAATATCCGGCAATTACGGCTAGAGGTCCCGAAAAAACGTGGATCAGTCGATCGAACCGATTGATATAGTGCCCGATATCCAAAAAGTTGTTTAAAAACGTTCCGAGAAATTCAACAACGTTGATGATGTGCTGACAGCGGAAGTTGATCCGGGACGCAAAGCTGTCTTTTCCGGCAAGAAACCGTAACAGACTCATCGCAAACAAAGCGAGAAAATTGATCGATATCATGATTTTTTCACTTTGGGGACAGGCGATGATCGCCCAGATAAGAAGAACTCGGACGATCCACCATGAGATATATTCGGGGACGGTGATTTCTTCAAAAACGCTGTGGAAAGTGTATTTGGCTTTTGAAATGATACGGTTCACTTCATCACGCTCTCTCTTTTTTATTTAACCGGCTTTGTGTGCCAGATGTCTCTTGCGTAGTCATTGATCGCTCTGTCGGCGGCAAATCTGCCCGCGCCGGCAATGTTCATCAGCGACATACGGTTCCAGTTTTCTCTGTCTGCCCAAAGGGTGTCAATTTTCTTCTGAGCGTTGCGGTAGTCGGCGAAGTCGGCAAGTACCATGTACGGGTCGTGGTGAATGATCGTGTTGCCGATTTCGGGGAATTCCTTTCCTTCAATGCCGTGCTGAATGAACTCGATGACACGGCGAAGCTCGGCGTTATTGTTGAAGTAGTTCATCGGCTGATAGCCGGCTCTTTCAAGCTCTCTGACTTCGTTAGTGGTCATACCGAACAAAATCATGTTGTCGTCGCCGACGGCTTCGTGAATTTCTACGTTTGCACCGTCGAGCGTACCGAGAGTGATCGCACCGTTGAGCATCAGCTTCATGTTGCCCGTGCCGCTTGCTTCCGTTCCGGCAAGTGAGATCTGCTCACTGATGTCGGCGGCGGGCATGAGCCGTTCCGCCATGGTGACGTTGTAGTCTTCAAGATAAACCACCTTGAGGAACTTGTTGACCTCGGGGTCGTTGTTGATCATCTGACTCATCGCATAGATGAAGCTGATGATCTTCTTTGCCATGAAGTAGCCCGAAGCCGCTTTTGCGCCGAAAATATAGGTGTGCGGTGTGTAGTTTCCGTTCGGATTATCCTTGATTTCAAGGTACTTGGCAAGAATCTGGAAAGCGTTGAGGTGCTGTCTCTTATATTCGTGAAGACGCTTGACCTGAACGTCGAAGATGGAATCGGGATCGAGAAGAATTCCGGTTTCCTTTTTTATATGCTGAGCGAAGAGCTTCTTATTTTCATACTTGATCTTGTCAATCTGAGCGAGAACCTCTTTGTCGTCGGCGTACTTCTTCAGCTTTTCAAGCTCGTCGGCCTTGAGAATAAAGCCTTTTCCGATCAGCTTGGTGATATAGTCGGAAAGAAGCGGATTCGACTGACAAAGCCAGCGTCTGTGTGCAATACCGTTGGTGACGTTCTTGAACTTCTGCGGTGTCAGCTGATAATAATCCTTAAAGAGGGTGTCTTTGAGAATCTGACTGTGAAGGGCGGAAACGCCGTTGACACTGTGGCAGGTCGCTACACAGAGGTTTGCCATGCGGATGACGCCGTTTGCAATCACGGCAAGCTCATTGACTTTGCCTGCGTCGCCGGTTGCGTTCCAAATATAGGCACGGTAACGGTTGTCGATTTCCTTGATGATCTGATAAATTCTCGGAAGAAGGGTTCTGAAAAGATCCTCGGACCAGCATTCAAGTGCTTCTTTCATCACCGTGTGGTTGGTGTACGCCATGGTTTCGGTGACGATCTTCCATGCGTCATCCCATTCATAGCCGCACTCGTCAAGCAGAATACGCATCAGCTCCGGAATGGAAAGGGTGGGGTGCGTATCGTTGATATGAACAGCGTTCTTCTCGGCGAAGTTGGACATGGTCGAGAAATGACGAAGATGACGCTTGACAATATCCTGAATTGAAGCGGAAACCAGGAAGTACTGCTGCTTTAAGCGAAGGCTCTTTCCCTCGGGGTGATTGTCTGACGGATAAAGAATCTTGCTGATAACCTCCGCCATAGCGGCTCTTTCCATCGCTTTCATGTACTGACCCTGATCGAACAGGTGCATATCCAGTGACGGAGCTTCGGACTTCCAGAGTCTTAATATGCTGTAACCCTTGCCGTCCTTGCCGCTGACGAACATATCGTAGGGAACGGCGTTGATTTTTGTGTCGTTGACGTTTTCAACCGAGTGATACTGATTGTCCCAGCTTTCCTGGATAGTACCGCCGAAGCTTACCTGAACGGTCTCCTGATCCCGTCTTGTCAGCCATACTTCACCGCCGGGAAGCCAGAAGTCGGGAAGCTCGGTCTGCCAGCCGTCCACAAGCTTTTGCTTGAAGATACCGCATTCGTACATGATCGAGTAACCCATGCCGACATAACCCTGCGTGGCAAGACCGTCAAGATAACAGGCGGCAAGACGACCGAGACCGCCGTTGCCGAGACCGGCGTCCGGCTCGCAGTCGTAAAGCTTTTCGATGTTGATACCGAAGTCCTTGAGAGCGGACGTAAAGGTCTTGGTCAGATTGAGGTTGTAAAGATTGTTTTTGAGCGAACGACCCATGAGAAACTCCATGCTTAAATAGTAAATTCTCTTTGAATCGCTTTCGTCCGCCTTCTTGCGGCTTTCGCGAAGTCCGTCGTGCATAAGATCCTTTACGATCAGGGCAACGGCTTTGTAATACTGTTCATCGGTCGCTTCTTCGGTAGAAACACCGAAAAAGTGGGAAAGCTTTGCGCTGATTAATTCTTTTGCTTGCGCTTTGGTAAGGGAATAATTCATATAAAACCTCCAAAATTTATAAAAAAACAATCGATTAAATGAAGTGTGTATGTGTATTTTACACTAAAAACCGCCGAATTTCAATACCTAACAGATTTTTTGTCAGATCGGTCGATTCCTGTGGCACAACGAACCCCGATGATGTGAAAAATAACAACGAAAAACCTCTTTTATTCAAAGTCAATGCTCTTTAAAAACTGTACGGCATCGTTGATCCAGCCTTCGGCAACCGTTCCGACACCGAGACCGATTCCGTGACCGCCGTGCGGATAGCGGCTGAACCAGTGCTTGACGCCGACTTCGTTCAGCCTTTCGTCAAGCATTTCGCTGTTTTTGATGGGAACGGTTTCGTCCGCTTCGCAGTGCCAGAAAAAGGTCGGCGGAAAATCCGAATCGGCGATCAATTCAACTGAGGTCGCTTTCCGTTTCTTTTCGGTGCTGTGAAGCCCTAAAAGCAAGGTTCTTGACAGCTCGTGTGTGTATTCGCCCATCGTGATGACGGGATAGGATAAAACCAGTCCCGTGGGCTTCAGATCGTAGCACTTGCCCTTGTATTCGTTCGGGAAGTCCTTGTATTTTGCGCAAAAACAGGCGGCAAGATGTCCGCCGGCGGACGAGCCGAAAAGATACAAGGTTTCGGCGTTGATGTGGTACTGCTCAGCGTTGTGTTTTACAAAACAGATTGCCTTTGCAAGATCCTCCATCGGGAACGGATACCGTGCGTTATAGCCGACCCGGTAAGAAAGCATGAATGCGTTGTAGCCGCGGCGGTTGAGCGCTTTTGCATATTCGGCGCCCTCGTTGTTGTAGGAGATAAACTGATACGCGCCGCCCGGGCAGATAATTGCCGTCGGCGCATTGGCTCCGATGATGAAAGGGATAATTTTTGCATGGGCTCTTGACGGCTCAAGCCGGATCTCCTCTTCGGAATAAAGGTTGATAATCACTTTTTCGCCTTTGAGACGGCGCAGAAAGATATGACGTTCGAACAGAATTCGCCGTCTTGCGTTATGAAGCTTGTTTTCGACGGATATCATTGGTTTCACCTCTTGTAAAATTGACGTTTTTCTGTTATTATATATAAGTTAAAGAAATAGAGAGGAATTACAGCTTTTATGAGAATGAGACGAAAGAAAAATCTTCAGTTAAGGCTTGAAAACTGCCGGGAGTATGCTGTCGATTTTGAATGGGAAACGCTCGAATACGGAAAAACACCGGAAAAGCATCTGATCAACTATGAAGAAGTGTTTTCAAACGCAAATCCCGTTGAACTCGAGATCGGGTGTGGAAAGGGTCAGTTCGCCGTTGAGATTGCAAAGCGGAACCCCGACAAAAATTTTCTCGCCGTGGAGATCAACGAAAATGTGATCGTTCAGGCGATGGAAAAAGCAAAAAAAGAAAACCTAAAAAATCTCAGGTTTATGAGAGTCGGTGCGGAAAAGCTCGGTCTTTATCTTCCCGAAAACTCGATCGGAAAAATCTATCTCAATTTTTCCTGCCCGTTCCCGAAAAAAAGACAGGCGAAGCACCGTCTGACGCATGAAAGTTTTCTTGAAATTTATAAGAAAATTTTAGTTTCGGACGGCAGAATTCTTCAGAAGACGGACAACCGGATTTTATTCGAGTCCTCAATCGAACAGCTTTCGAAATGCGGCTTCATTCTTGAAAATGTCTCGCTTGATCTTCACAGCGGAGACACCGCGGATAATATTATGACCGAATACGAAAAGAAGTTCGTCGATCTGGGTCAGCCGATTTACAGGCTGGAAGCCTATTTGAAAAAAGCATAACATACAAAGCCGATAAAATCAATATTTTGCAGGCAATCCGCAGATCGGATTATTTTCTGCAATCGGAATTTCAAATAAGGAGGGCAAACATGGATCTGATCATAAGTATTTCACGGATCGTTCTTCCGATTCTGACCGTTATTATTATAACAAAATGTATGCTGTCGCTTTTGCTCGGTCATCCGTCCGAAAAAATATACGGCTATATTGTGGACATGGCTGACGGCGAGCGTCATGCGCTCGGAATGTGGGAAACGTCCATCGGAAGAAGTAACCTTTGCGATATCGTTTTAGGCTACAATACCGTCTCAAGGGCGCACGCGGTTATCAGCCGGAGAATCGACGGGTGGTATATATTCGACCTGATGTCAAAGTCGGGAATCCAGATAAACGGCACGGCACTTGATAAAAGTGCTACGATTCAGAACGGCGATGTGCTGACGATCGGTACGGCGAGCTTCAAGTTTCTTGTCTCACACGATCCCGTTCAGGCGGCGGGACGAAAAACCAAGAAAAAGGCTGCCCAGACGCCGCCGGCACCAAGACCGCAGGCACAGGGCGCACAGACGCAAAGACCGCAGACGCCGCCATCGCCGAGCAGCCCATACCGTCCGACGACGGGTACGGCGAATCCGTACGGAACGGGCAGTCAGCCGTATAAACAAAACAGTGTTCCCGAAACGGGCAAGACGGGAGACCCCGCAATCGTCAACCCGAAAACCGGCGCCATTGTTCTTCTGCGCGGCAATCTTGTCTCCATCGGAAGAGGCAACACCTGCGACCTGCGGCTTGCCGACCCGAGTGTTTCAAGAAAGCACGCAACACTTGTTCTTTACGAGGACGGCTGGGCAATCGAGGATTCCGGCTCGACAACGGGAACGTATCTCAACAATCAAAGAGTTCTGTCACCGCAGCTTCTTTTTGACGGCGACACGATAACCTTAGGCGGAACGAAACTGAATTTCAAAGTGCTTTCGCGCACTTATAACTAAAGGAAAGGAGAGACAGCATGAAAACCGAAAAGAAACCCGCTTACCGCGAACGGCTTCGCAAAAAATACAAATATGTTGACCGTGCATTCATCTTGTTTCTGCTTTCGATTTTTCAGTTCTTTACCTATCTTCCCGTCATTTTTCATGACGAAAAGGTGTTTCCTCTTCAGGCACTGATGCTTGTCGGATATACGCTTTTTGAATGGCTTTACGTCTTTGTGATGCACGTCTTTTTCAAAAAGGTGAATTTTGAACTGGAATTTATTGCCTTCTTTTTGTGCGGAATCGGACTGTGTGTTACCACAAGCGTCAGCCCGACGACGATTGTCACACAGCTTGTTTCCGTGATTTTAGGCATCATTGTCTATGATATTCTTCTCTGGTTTCTTCAGGACGTCAACCGGGTAATGAAGCTTCGTCTGCCGCTTGCGGTGTTTACGCTTTTGTTCTTTGGGGCGTGCTTTGTATATATCCGCTTTATTGTCGGTCCGAAAAACGGAGCGTATAACTGGCTTTATCTCGGCGGTGTTTCCATTCAGCCGGCGGAGCTTGTGAAAATTGCCTTTATCTTTGTCGGTGCGGCTTCGCTTGATAAGCTGCTGACCGCCAAAAACAGCTATTTATACATCGTGTTTGCGTTAGGCTGTATCGGAATCCCCGTTTTAATGCGTGATATGGGTACGGCGCTGATCTTCTTGTTCACTTTTATTATCATCGCTTTCATGCGTTCGGGTGATATCCGGTCAATTCTGTTCATCTGTGCCATTGCCGTTGTCGGCGCGGTTATCGTAATTGCCCTCAAGCCGTACGTTGCCAACCGCTTTATGGCCTACCGCCATGTTTGGGAAAACAGCGACAACAGCGGCGGCTATCAGCAGGTAAGAACCCTTATTTACTGCGTCAGCGGCGGTCTTTTCGGGCTGGGACTCGGAAACGGAAAGCTCCGGGATATTTTCGCTTCTACGACGGACCTCGTTTTCGGCGTTGTCTGTGAGGAGTTTGGCATGATCGTGGCTTTCTGCATTGTTATCTGCTTTGCGGTTATTGCCATTTATGCCGTTGTCAATTCCAAATCCGCGCCGTCAACCTTTTATTCGATTGCGGCGTGTTCGGCGGCGGCGATGCTGCTTTTCCAGACAAGCCTCAACATTTTCGGAATCACCGACCTGCTTCCGCTTACAGGCGTTACGCTTCCGTTCGTCAGTCAGGGCGGCTCGAGCATGATCTGCTCCTGGGCGCTTTTCGCTTTCATCAAAGCGGCGGATGTCAGAGCCTATCCGAAAGTGTTCAAAAACAGTTAAGGAGGGTGGTTGAATGAAGAATATTACAAAACGTGCTTATGTGATTTATGCCCTGATCTGCGCTTTCTTTGTCGGACTCGGCATTCTGATGTATTCGTTTATCGCGCACGGCGGCGAGTGGGCGGCCAACCGCATTAACCGCCACGCTTTTACAAACCGTCAGCTGACCAATGCGGGCACGATCTACGACCGTGACATGAAGGCTCTTGCCCAGACCAAAAACGGCGAACGTGTTTTCAGCGACGACTATTACACCCGTGTTTCGACTCTGCACGTTGTCGGCGATTCTCAGGGCTATATCGCCACCGGTGTCCAGACTCTTTATCGTCCGAACCTGATCGGCTACAATTTCGTGGACGGTGTTTATAACGCTGTCAAGTCCAACGATAAAAACGATATTGTGCTGACGATTGACGCCGATGTGTCAAAAACTGCATGGCAGGCGATGAACGGCAAAAAAGGAACGATCTGCGCCTACAACTACAAGACCGGTGAGGTTGTGTGCATGGTTTCCTCTCCGTCGTTTGACCCGAACAATAAGCCGTCGGATATCGACACCGACACGACAGGCAAATACAACGGTATTTATATCAACCGCTTCCTTACCGGCGTGTTTACGCCCGGATCCACCTTTAAGGTCGTGACGGCCATCTGTGCACTGGACAATATTCCGAACGTGACAAAAAGAACCTTCACCTGTACGGGTAAATATAAAATCGGAAACGACTCTGTTACCTGTAATAAACGAACGGGTCACGGCAAGCTGACCTTCGAACAGGCGCTCAACGTTTCGTGCAACAGCGCTTTTGCCGAACTTGCGGTTGAACTCGGCAACGACAAAATCACCAAGACCGTCCGACAGCTCGGCTTCGGTTCCTCCGTCACCGTCAGCAAGGCACAGACCGTAAAAAGCACCTTTGATCTTTCCAAAGCCGCCGCCATCGACAGAGGCTGGGCGGGAATCGGTCAGTACACAACGCTTGTCAATCCCTGCCAGATGCTGATGCTCATGGGTGCGATCGCCAACAACGGCGAGGCGATGATCCCGTATGTGGTTGACGAATCGTCGGAAATTGTCGATACCAAGTCCAAGGTCAACAAAAATATCAGCATAAATGAAACCACATTGAAAACAATAAGAAAAATGCTTCGTTCAAACGTTGCCAACTATTACGGCGATTCCAAGTTTCCGGGACTTGAGTTTTGCGGAAAGACCGGCTCGGCGGAGGTCTCCAACGGAAAAAGCCATGCCTGGTTTTACGGCTTTTCGATGCGCAACGATTTTCCGTATGCAATTGTTGTCTGTCTCGAAAACGGCGGAATCGGCTATAACGATGCTATCCCGGCGGCCAACAAGGTGCTTCAGGCAATCGCCGCAGAAAAATAAGATTATGAAAA
Source organism: Oscillospiraceae bacterium (assembly GCA_022779945.1). Taxonomy (GTDB): domain Bacteria; phylum Bacillota; class Clostridia; order Oscillospirales; family Acutalibacteraceae; genus UBA6857. The sequence continues at coordinate 11,869 of JALEYA010000055.1, forward strand.
CCGAAAACGGATATAATGATTGTGAAAGGATATGATACTATGTTTAACCATGAAAATCTCAAAGGCAGAGTCGCTGTTGTTACCGGAGGCGGCGGTGTTTTGTGCGCCGCATTCGCCAAGACGCTTGCAAAGCAGGGCGTCAAGGTTGCCGTGCTTGATCTGAACGAAGCGGCGGCGCAAAAGGTTGCCGACGAAATCAATGCCGACGGCGGAACGGCCATTGCCGTAGCGTGCAACGTACTCGAGCCCGAAAGTATGAAAGCAGCAAGAGAAAAGGTCAACGAAGCCTTAGGAACCTGTGACATTCTTTTAAACGGCGCCGGCGGAAACAATCCGAAGGGCACCACCACAAAAGAAACGCTTGAAAAAATCGACCTTGTGAATAAAGACGATAACATCAAGACTTTTTTTGATCTTGACCCGCAGGGTATCTCCTTTGTTTTCAACCTCAACTTCCTCGGCACGCTGATCCCGACGCAGGTTTTTGCCCGTGATATGGCGGAAAAGGAAAACACTTGCATTGTGATGATTACCTCCATGAATGCTTACCGTCCGTTGACCAAGATTCCGGCGTATTCAGCGGCCAAAGCGGCGGTACAGAACTTTACGCAGTTTATGGCGGTGCATTTTGCCGAGGTCGGAATCCGTGTCAATGCCATCGCTCCGGGCTTCTTCTCGACCAATCAGAACAAGGCTCTTTTATGGAACGAGGACGGCACACCGACCGCAAGAACGGGCAAGATTCTTGCCGCAACGCCGATGAACCGTTTCGGAGAGCCGGAAGAACTGGAGGGAGCGCTTCTGTTCCTTTGCGACGAGGCGTATTCTTCTTTCATCACCGGTACAACGATTGCCGTTGACGGCGGCTTCAACGCTTACTCGGGCGTATGATAGAAATGAAATACGCCTTACGGCGTGTGAAATAGTGCTTCGCACCATGAAATACGGCAAGCTGTATGATATATTCCTGCGGCATATGGCGGTCGCGGGTTTACGCTGTACCAAAGGAAGACTCCTTCCCCGCAGAGCTGGATTGTTCGCTGAGGGAAGTTTGTCGATTATAAGTGACGGGAAGCTTGTCGGCTTCGGGCGAGATTCTTCCGGAGGCGGGACGGCGGCCGACAAAACCGTACGGTTTTGTTATTAGCCGTTTCTGCGAAACGGCAAATGTGCGGCTTCGCCGCACCCGGCCGCCTTGTCGATTGCGTTTGCTTGAAAGGGAGGCTCAAATGGATATTTCTCAGTTAGATAATGAAACGATAGATTTTTTATCAATGGAATATGGACTATTCCTAAAAGAGCTGTCCGGACCGACGCAAAAGGAACGGAAAAAGTGCAGAAAGAGCATCGAAAAAGAGTTACACGTTCTTGAGGATTTGGAGCATGACTGCGTACATAAAATTTTGGAAGCCGACGACGAGACTTTTTTTGCTCTTATAAAAAACTGTTATGAAGCTGTCCGGGCACGCACGGAAGAAAGAAATCGGAAATTCGAAATCTTCTCCGCTGATTTCGGTGAGGACGTCAAAAAGGCTTTTGAAACGCTGTTTTGTTCGGATGAGTTTTGCCAGTCGGTGACCGTGAAAAACGGTTGTCTGACGTTTCATGCCGAGAAGGGCGACTGCTTTTTCCGGTCTCTTATTCTGACAGGTGCAGAGGGTTTACCGGACGGTTGGTCTGAAATCCGGTTGTGTTACAACGGTGAAATCAGAAAACAAAACGGAAAGTACATTCTGCCTGTTGAAATGGCAGCGCACGATTATGAAATTTTCAGCCGTGCGCAGCTGTTATTTGAAAAAGCCGAGGTAAGAACCGAAGTTACACGGGCAGACAGTGCCGGCTTTCATTCGTCACCGTGGGAATACCTGATTGATATCGCCCGTGCGATCACGGAAAAAAGCAGGTTCGACCCATGTCTTCTCAATGAGTCGGAAAAGGCGGTTTTGCCGCTGTGTTTTGAGCTGACAAAGCTTGAGGGATATACTGCTGACGGCAGTGAAGCGTGTTCGGCTGACGGGTTCCCGATTCTGAAGGAGTATTTCGGGAAACACGCTCTTCACAAGGGTGTGAAATTGCTTGATAAGCTTAGCAAGCTTGAAACGAACAATCAGAATATCCGAAAACAGATCATTCTTTCCGGAAAGCTTCTGTCGTTTCTCAACTTGAAAGAAAACGAACCGCTCTGGCGTGAATTATACGAAAAGCTGAGCGCTTCGCAGTCCGGATATCCGACAACCGCCGAATTATACTGCGACGAACAAAAGCTTCGCAAATTGAGAGGAAAAATTCAGCGGCTGATGAATGCTTACGGCTACACGGGCACTTATCCGGATTTCGAAAAACGAGAGCCGCTCAAAGGCGTACATCTGACCGAATCATACGGCATGACCTATTTTGTCACCGCTGAAAAAAACACCGTTTACCGCATTCACTGTTATGAAGATTACGGCGGTGCAGAACTGACGATCCGATTTTTATACGGCACGGCGTTCTTGAAAGAGAGAGAAGAAGTGACAGATATTAACTCTCTGATGTTCAATGCAAAAGGAAAAAGACGGTTCGGTACGGTATATTATCACACAGAGAGTTTGAACGACAAAGACGGAGTCTTAAAAGACATGGTCGGAATATCCGTGAAAAAAGCGGAAATGAAAAAGCTGACGAAAGAAGAGACGGCTTTAACCAAAGGGTTCGGGTACTCCCCTTGGCGGCAATTTCTGATGTGTCTGTTGTTTATGGGCGGTCTTTTCGGAATTTTCATCACAATCGGCATGATGATTTTCGGTACGGTTATGTGTCTTGTTGACGGACAGCCCGATGAAATTCTCCCGCTTCTGACGGATTTCAGAATCTGGGGCTTTACCTTGGTCGCCGGCTGGGTCGGCTTCGGCGGAGCGATGGGAATTATTACGGTTCTTGCCGAAAAAAGGAAGTAAGGGTCGTGTGACGACTCCACTGCCGGGTCAGGCAGTGCTAAATTGAAAATCGAGTGCCCGAGCCGCGAGATGAGCGGTAAATTTTAGCTGGAGGTGGAAACTCCCTCAGTCACTGCGTGACAGCTCCCTCACCAGGGAGCCAATTGTCATCAGCCTAAAGGACAGTAATTGAGCCTCCCTCGTGAGGGAGGTGGCGGCGAAGCCGTCGGAGGGAGTAAGCTATGCTGAGATTTACCTTGTGCTAACCTTCACCGCTCCGTTTATCTTATCTATTGGTCAGTCAGATCTCTTCTGCTATAACTTGTTCTATTTTTCTACCTTTGCGCTAATGCCGCGCGGGCACATACTTTCTTTCAGACGAAAAAGAAAGTAAACAAAGAAGTTCTTTTGGTGCGCATTTTCTCAGCCGAGTTTTTTCTCGCCTTGAGGGCGAGGAAAAAACTGCGGGTCGAAAATGCTATTGGTACTCTGTTCTATCGCCCCATATCCTTTGGAGTCAGGCATAGTGGGATTC
>JALEYA010000070.1 GCA_022779945.1 Oscillospiraceae bacterium
GTTGGGGAATAGAACAGCATTTATTCCACGATCCACTTGACAATGAGCCTCTGGCGGCGTGATTTCATTCCGGCGCCGGCAAGCCTCGCGCAATGCGCTCTTGCTGCCGGTATGGCAATAAGCCTATCACGCCGCCTTCTCATTGTAAAGTGGCTTTCGCGGCATAAACGCTGAAAGTTCGGTTTTTAGTAAATTCCCCAACTTTCCGTCAAGAGCGTAATAAAATAACCGCTGAAAAAAGAAGCCGACGGCGCATCTGCCGACTCCTTTTATACAAGGCAACTATCCGGCGTTTCGCTCGGAAAATATGTCTGTGATGAAGCATCGATTATTTGTAATTGCCGTTTTCTTTTATGTATTCTGAAAACGCATCACTATTGCAAAATGCGTTCATTCCGGGTATAATGAACACATCAAGTTTATTTTGCAAAGGAAAAAACCGTGAACAAAAATGAGTTAAAAACCGCCGCTTCTCTGATTATAGACTGGTACAAAGACGCCAGACGGAACCTACCCTGGCGGGCAAACGCAACACCGTATCATGTATGGCTTTCCGAAACCATGCTTCAACAGACACGAATTGAAACTGTAATCCCGTATTATGAGCGATTTCTGGCACAATTGCCGACCATTGAGTCGCTTGCCGCGGTTGACGACGAAAAGCTGATGAAGCTTTGGGAAGGTCTCGGCTATTACAGCCGTGCGCGCAATCTAAAAAAAGCGGCGCAGACGGTTGTGGCATCTTACGACGGCGTGTTGCCGAAAACCGCGCAGGAATTGCAGAAGCTTCCCGGTATCGGCGAATATACCGCCGGCGCGATTGCTTCTATTGCATTCGGTCAGCCGGAGCCGGCTGTAGACGGCAACGTTCTTCGCGTGATTATGCGTTTGACTGCGTGTGATGAAGATATTGCTCAGCCGAAAGTCAAAAAGGAAGTGACACAGCTTTTGCGCGAAATTTATCCGAGCGGAAAAGACGCCTCCAACCTGACGCAAGGCATTATGGAGCTTGGCGAAGTGATCTGTATTCCGAACGGTGAGCCGAAATGCGCCGTCTGCCCGTTAAATTCGATCTGTTGTGCGCATCTCAACAAGGAAACAGAGCGTTATCCCGTAAGAAGTGAAAAGAAGAAGCGAAAGATTGAAAAGCGTACGGTGTTTATGCTGTTTTGCGGCAATAAGATCGCTTTACACCGTCGCACTAACAGCGGTCTGCTTGCCGGTATGTGGGAGTTTCCAAACACCGAAGGGCATTTGACAAAACAACAGGCAGATGCGTTTTTAGCCCGGACAGACCTTGGCGTACTTTCCTGCGAGCCATGCGGCAAAACAAAACATATTTTCACCCATATTGAGTGGCATATGCTCGGCTATCAGGTGAAATGCCAAACGGAAAGCCCGCAGTTTGAATGGAAAACGGCCGAAGAGATTTTGCACAGTTACGCCCTTCCCTCTGCTTTTCGGTTTTATCGGAAACAGCTGGAAGAATCTCCCGTCATTTAGAAACATCAGGCTTTCTCTTTTCATCAAAATTCAGTCAATTCCGGAGCAGTCAGTGATCCCGTTTTTTAGGGAACCTCTGAATCAATCACAGCATACGCTTTGATGCACAGCTTACTTGCATATTTTCCGCCAGAAAAGAACAAAACCCACTTGAAATCCGTCAGGATTCCTGCGCGGCTTTTGCTCAATCTGACGAAAAATCTGACGGCATAATCTGTACATCCGATTTAATCAGAGCTTCCTTAGATAAGAAATGCACCCTTCCATGTACTTTTGCATCCTCTCGCTCTTTATATCATAGACCTTTGCCAATGCCTTAAAGGCAATCTCCCGGGATTCTTCTCTTGGGTCATAAGCAGCCGGATTTGTACGACATATTCGCCCCCACCGTCAACAGGTTTATCCGCGGCCTTCTCCCATTTTTGCCCAAGCTCGTCACGGTTTCTCAGTTCGCAATACTGCCCCCAGCCCTCTGCAAGCCATTTCAAAATGTACCAACGGAACTCCTCGCTGTTTTTATCGGAAAACGCCGTCAACCGGTCGTTGCTCCCTTCCTTCGATATTTCCACAAAGTATTCATCTTTATTCTCATCATATCCGAATCTGTCGGGAAATGTATCCGGTTTATTCAAAAATCCGGCAGAGATTCCCATTTTTATTATATCTTCCTTTAACTGCTTTGAGACGAAGTCGCCGCAATCAGAGAACCGGTCAAACGCTTGCTCAAAAACATTTTTTTCGTCAGATCCCCGGAAATTCCGGTTCGAAGCCGAAGTTTTATCTGTTCCCGTTCCGAAGCCGGTGCTTTTTCGGTTCGCTTCCCTTTCAAATTTTTCACCGTAATAGGCGTCATGTCCTATTTTGCACATTATTTGTTCCAATTCAACAATATTCGGATAGTCCGCACAGGATATCGCTTCTTCTTCTTTCCAGATCGTTGCTATGATTTCATCATCACCGTATACGGACAGAGGAATTTGTTTTTCTCTTACCTTTCCTTTGAAGTTTCCGTCAAACAGATCCGGAGCCGTTTCATAGATTGCCGTAAACTCATCTTTGTTCAGCCTGATATCCAATTCTTCTCTCGCATTGGTATTGAACCGTGTGTTCGGTCCTTCGGTCTGATACAAAAAGATGTTATTCATAAGCTGTTCGCTGTCCCCTTCATAAACAGCACTGAAAAAACGGAATTCAAAGAAATCCCGGTCGAAATCCCCATAATATAACCGGTATCCCGTCGTTGTACGCCTCAGATAACAATACGTACTTCCGTAGCGTTGCTTTAATCCGATAAAAAGTCTGTCGATCCCGATTTTGCAGTCTTCGGCAACGGATTCATCAAAAATGCGTTCGGTTGTTTCGCATGGAAGCAGCTGTTTCCATTCCGATTCGGACACAAAGCTTTTCCAGTTTGATACGTTCATATTGATGTATTGGTTTTGATAAATCTGCGCCAAGGTATGAAGCTTATTATAGGATATCGGCGTATACATACTCTCGCCGGTAGTAAAAAATTCCTGTGAGATCGGCCCCGAGCTTTCAACGTAAAGCTTTCCACAGGTAAGATCAACTACTACATACGCAACTGTGTAGCCGTCCCCCTCCGGCACACTGAAAAGCCTACAATATACCGGTTTTCTTTTTTTATCGTCTAATGCGCTGTACTGTAAAACATCTTCAACGGCATCGGGAAAAATAACCGAAAAAGTCGGTTTTTCCCCTCTGTCGGTGTCTCTTTTCAGCAAATCTTCCGCCTTGGAATAGACATCCTTGGTTTCAAAAATAAACCGTCTGATCGCCTCCTCGGAATAGTATTTACCGTCAGCCGCCTGAATTTTCCGGTTCGAATCCGATGCCTCCTCCGCGTCTTCCTCCGTTTTTCTCGAAACCGCCTGCATTTTTGCTTGTTCAATGCCCACAAACAACAGACTGACACCGAAAATGTCCAGTAAAACAAAGCCGATCAGAAGAATCTCAATAGCCGCTTCAAATTTTTTGAAAATCGGATCGAGCAGAACTCCCAGCCATACCAAAAGGATGGGATTCAGAAGAAGAATAAGCAGACCTGCTATTTTGAACTTCTTGGGCTGAAGTTCTTTTTTTCTCTTGGAGATTGAGCCGTCAGCAAAGCGGTCTTTTTCTCTTGCTTTCCCGATGAAAAACAGAATAATACCGACAATACCGGCAAAAAAATCAAGCACCCAAAGAAATGCCAATGCACCGCTTTCGGGAAAATAGTTTCCGCCTATCCATGCTATAACAGCCAGCAAGACAACCGACATCCAAAAAATCCATTTCCCCGCTTTTTTCAACTTCACTAAAAACACCCCTCGTTTTCATATCAAAAAGCTTGAAAGATCTGTTTGCTTTCCACCTTTTCTTCTGCGTTATAAAACATCTTATCATGTTCTCTTTTTTTCGTCAACAAAAATATTTTCGGATTCAACATATTCCGGCATAATCGCATAATCGGACAACATATTGAATAAAAGCCTTGATTATCCCGAAAAATTCAGTATAATAATAGTAGGGAATGAAGTTCTCCCTTGGGAAACCTAAACCGCTTATCAAGCTGATGACTTCTGTGATTCTTTATCGCAGACGGCATCGGCTTTTCTGCGTTTTCAGGAGGATTATTTATGCTGACTTCACTTGCTCTTATTCTTCTT
>JALEYA010000104.1 GCA_022779945.1 Oscillospiraceae bacterium
CTATTACGATATCAGCATGAGCCTTGTCAACGGCGAATACACAAAGCTGTTCGACAAGGACAGACCGATTTATACCAAGGTCAGAGACGACGTTCCGGCTATTTACGGAATCTGCGCCAAGGCAGGCAATTCTTTGATCGCCGACGGCTGTATCATCAAGGGTACGGTGGAAAACAGCATTCTGTTCCGGGGCGTTTACGTTGCCGAGGGCGCCGTCGTCAAAAATTCAATTGTCATGCAGGACGCTTACATTTCACAAGGCTCGAAAATCAATTGCGCAATTCTCGACAAGAGCGTTGTCGTAAGACCGAACCGAGAAATTTCGGGAGCCGAAACCTACCCGGTCTATATCGGCAAGGAAATTACCGTGTAATCAGACACAGAACCAACGAAAGGGTGAACACCAATGAAAGTTTTATTTGTATCGAGCGAAGCTCAGCCGTTTATGGCGAGCGGCGGACTCGGCGATGTTGCCGGTGCGCTTCCAAAAGCGCTTCGTCAAAGACTGATCGGCTGCCGTGTGGTTATGCCGTATTACGACACCATCAGCCAGGAATTGAAAGACTCCATGACGTTTGTGACAAGTCTTTCCGTTCCTGTTGCGTGGAGAAGACAGTACTGCGGCGTTTTTCAGGCGAAGCAGAACGGCGTGATCTATTATCTGATTGACAATCAGTATTACTTCAAGCGTGACGGCATTTACGGCTATTACGACGATGCAGAGCGTTTTACGTTCTTTGCCAGAGCCGTGCTTGAGATTTTACCGCACATCGGCTTTAAGCCCGACATCATTCACTGCAATGATTGGCAGTCGGCGCTGACGCCTGTTTTCTATTCGACGATGTACAGTCAGGATCCTTGGTATCAGGGCATCAAGACTGTTTTCACGATTCATAATATTCAGTATCAGGGCACCTACGGTATGGATCTTGTCGGCGACGTGATTGGTCTCAAGCCCGAGGATGCCAACATTCTGGAATATGACGGAGACGTCAACTTCATGAAGGGCGCGATCGAATGTGCCAACAAGGTGACAACCGTTTCCCCGTCCTATGCACAGGAAATCCTCGATCCGTGGTACAGCCACGGTCTTGACACGATTTTAAAGGCCAGACAGTGGAAATTACAAGGTATCCTCAACGGCATCGACACCGACAGCTATAACCCCGACACCGACAAGGCGATTGAGAAGAATTACAACGCCAAAACCGTTTTTGCCGGTAAAGCCGAAAACAAAAAGGTTCTTCAGGAAAACATGGGTCTTCCCGTGCGTGCCGATGTACCGGTTATCGGTCTTGTTACCCGTCTGGTTTCCCATAAGGGCCTTGATCTGATTAAGAGAATCTTTGATGAGTTCCTTTCGACCACGGACGTCCAGGTCGTTGTGTTAGGCTCGGGCGACTGGCAGTACGAAAACTATTTCCGGGATCTGACCAACCGCTATCCCGACAAGATCGCCGTCAGAATCGGCTTTGTTCCGGCTCTTGCAAGAAAGATTTATGCGGGCGCGGATATGTTCCTGATGCCGTCGAAGAGCGAGCCGTGCGGACTTTCTCAGATGGTAGCACTTCGCTACGGTACGGTGCCGATTGTCCGTGAAACCGGCGGACTTCGCGACTCGATTACCGACAGCGGCGACGGAATGGGCAACGGCTTTACCTTTAAGACGTACAACGCCCACGATATGCTCGGTGCGATCCGGCGTGCGATTGACGTATATTACCGCAAGGACGACTGGAATGTCCTTGTCAAGAGAGCGATGGACTGTGACTTTAGCTGGGGCAAGAGCGCAAACGAATACATCAGAATGTATAAGCAGATTTTAAAAGACAGCTGATTGACAGACCGCCGACAAATGTGCCTGCGTGCACATAAGCCAAAGAATAGAAAAAACCCCTCGGTGTGAATGAAATCCGAGGGTTTTTTTGCTGCATTGTAAACTTGTTTCAGATTGAGCAGGCTTCGTGCTCGTCGCAGTCTTCAATTTTTCCGACAATCGGCTCGGGGTCGATGCCCTGACGCTTGTAGTAATCGGCAATAGCCGCTTTGATAGCCTGCTCGGCAAGAACGGAGCAGTGAATCTTCACCGCCGGAAGTCCGTCAAGTGCTTCGACAACCGCTTTGTTCGTAAGTTTCAAAGCTTCTTTGATCGGCTGACCCTTAATCATGTCGGTTGCGATTGAACTTGTGGCAATGGCGGAAGCACAGCCGTAGGTCTTGAACTTAACGTCAACGATGATGTCGTTTTCAATCTTGAGGTACATCTTCATGATGTCACCGCATTTGGCGTTGCCGATTTCACCGATGCCGTTTGCATCCTCAATGGTGCCGACATTGTGCGGAGACTCGAAGTGCTCCATTACTTTTTTTGAATATTCCATGATAACTACTCCTTTTATGCCTTATTGTTTTCTCTTTCCATGATATGGTCCCATAAGGGAGACATATCACGAAGTCTCTTGATAATCGGGGGAAGAACCTCAAGAATATAGTCGATATCCTCTTGGGTGTTGTTTTCGCTGATCGAAAGACGAAGCGATCCGTGCGCAACTTCATGCGGAAGTCCGATAGCAAGAAGAACGTGACTCGGGTCAAGCGAGCCGGACGTACAAGCCGAACCGCTTGAAGCACTGATACCCTTTGCGTCGAGCATCAGAAGAAGACTTTCACCCTCGACACCCTCGAAGCACATACTGAAGTTGCCGGGCAGGCGGTGCTCACGGTCGCCGTTGATGCGGGAATGAGAAATCTTGCTTGCGCCCTCAAAAAGACGGTCACGAAGGGCGGAAACCTTCTTTTCGTTCTCTTCCATGCTGTTCACCATATCGGTAATCGCAACGCCTAAGCCGACAATACCGGGTACATTTTCCGTGCCGGCACGTCTGCCGCTTTCCTGCGCACCGCCCTCAATGAGATTCGGCAGTCTCAGACCCTTTTTGCAGTAAAGAGCACCGATTCCCTTCGGCGCATGGAATTTATGACCCGAAAGAGAGAGCATATCAATGTTCTGTTCTTTGACGTTGATCTTGACATGACCGACCGCCTGAACGGCGTCGGTGTGGAAAAGTACACCTTTTTCGTGACAGATTTTTCCGATTTCGGGAATCGGCTGAATGGTGCCGATTTCGTTGTTGGCGTACATGATGGTCACAAGGCAGGTGTCGTCGGTGATCGCCTTTTCAACGTCCTCCGGCTTGACAATACCGTTTTCATAAACGTCAAGGTAAGTGACGGTGAAGCCTTGCTTTTCAAGAGCGGCGCAGGTGTGAAGTACGGCGTGGTGCTCAATTTTCGAAGTGATGATGTGCTTTTTGCCTTTCTTTGCGCCTAAGGCTGCGGCACCCCGGATCGCCCAGTTATCGGCCTCCGAGCCGCCCGAGGTGAAATAGATTTCGTTCAGGTCTGCGCCGAGTGCGTCGGCTACCTGCTGTCTCGCCTTGGTGACGGCTCTGTGAGCGGTCTGACCGACGGTGTAAAGGCTTGACGGATTGCCGAAATGCTCGGTAAAGTACGGAAGAATTTCATCAACAACGTGCTGCGACACGGGAGTCGTAGCGGCGTTGTCCGCATAAACAGTTCTCATTTTTTACACTCCAATTCTATTGATTTGTCAACTGTTGAGCTTTTCTCAACAAGATCTTTCAGGGTGATTTTGCTCACGACGTCAATCACGGACTTATAAATCTCGGTCCAGATAAAGGACGTGACGCAGTCGCAATAGTATTCGCAGCAGTCGCTGTCGGCGGCGCAGGCAACGGGAGCCAGACTGCCCTCGGTTGCATTGAGAATATCCTCAACGGTAATCTGCTCCGTTTCTTTCGTCAGGTGATAGCCGCCCTTCGCCCCCCTTACGGAGCGGACAAGACCGCTTTTGGATAGCAGATTGATAATCTGTTCAAGGTACTTTTCGGAAAGTTGTTCCCGTTCGGCGATATCCTTGAGAGGCACACAGCCATCCTTGCCGTGAATGGCAATATCGGTCATGATCCGAAGTCCGTAGCGTCCTTTTGTCGATATTTTCATCTGCTCACTTCCTTTCAGAAATCCTACTGCGTTGGTAGTATATCACAAGTTTTAATTCATAGCAAGTGGGTATGAATTGTTTTCTCTTAAAAATTATTCTAACCGCCGCTGTAATTTTTATACAACCTGCATAAAACACAGAAAGCAGTTGACGATATGGTATAATAATGATATAATTCAGATATAATAAAGATAAAATTATGAATTAAGGAGACGATTTTATGTATATTAAGCCGTCAGCCGCTATCCGAAACAACTACAACGAGATTTCCGAGCTTTGCAAGAGAACGGGGGAGCCGGTCTACCTCACCAAAAACGGCGAGGGCGATCTCGTTGTCATGGACATTGATGCGTTCGAGAGAAAGTTCAAAATGCTGGAATTGAGAGCTAAACTGATGGACGTTGAAGAAGACAGAAGAAAAGGTGTTGCAGACTGCACGATTGATGAACTCGAGAAATACCTTGACGAAGTTATAGGAGACCGGGAATCATGAACGAATATAAAGTCACTGTGTCCAATCGAGCAAGACTCATGCTGGGTGAGCATTTAAGATTTCTTGCTCAAAGTGACAAAAATGCCGCCAAGAAAACCGAAAAACGTTTTCTCGAAAGTTTTCGCTCTTTAAAAATTCTGCCCGAAAGATATCCGTTTATCGAAGACGAGTGTATCGAAAGCTGCAAATACAGAAAAATGTTCGTAGAAAAGTGGTACCTTGTGATTTACAGTATTTCAGACTCGGATGTTCATATCGACTACATACTCGACTGCCGTCAGGACTATTCATGGCTGTTGAAATGAGTTTTCTTGTCTGATTTTCGGCTTCTTATCTGCACCGAAAAATCTGTGTCAGGCGGTCTTTTTTGGTTCCGGTGCCGTGCGGAGTTTCTTGACACCCGCTTTCCGGTATGATACACTGACCTTCAGGCAATCTCAAAAACAATATCACCTCACAAGGAGGACTTCATGCTTCACTTGCTTTATCCTTTTGAATATGTCGAAAGTGTTTTTACGATAGATTTCGAAAAGCTGGCTGCGCTCGGTTATAAAGGTTTGATTTTCGATATCGATAACACCCTGGTTCCTCACGGCGGCGATTCAGACGAAAAAATCGAAGCTCTTTTCGCTCGTTTGCATGAGCTTGGCTTTCAGACACTTCTTCTTTCGAATAACAACGAAAAAAGAGTCGAACGCTTTCTTCGGAACATCGATTCGCTTTATATTGCCAATGCCATGAAACCGCTGAAATTGAATTACAAAAAAGCCGTCAGAAAAATGGGTCTTTCAAAAGATGAAGTGGTTTTCATCGGGGATCAGATCTTCACCGACATTTTCGGCGCAAACCGCAGCGGTATTTCATGCATACTCGTAAAATTCATATGTGTCGACGGCAAGGTCGATTTCGGGATAAGGAGAAAACTCGAAAAAAAGGTACTTGACCGATACTTAAAAGAAACTTGTTATCAACATCGCATAGGCTCAATAGAAATTGAAAAATGAAGAATTTTCATACTTTAAGCCGCTTTCGTATGAATGCGGTTTCTTTTTTTTGACCGATTTTGCCGAAGGAATCGTCTCTTTCCGTCTTAAAACCATTTTTAAAACATTTTAAGCGGTTATTCTGTTGACTTTACGGTGAAAAATATTGTACAATATATAGTAATTCTCTGTGACCGTTTTCAGGGAAACTTCGGCTTGCAGGCGTTTGCCGAAAAACCGAAAATCAAAACAGGAGGTGGGTCCGAGTTGGATAACGGCGACAGTAGCCCTAAGGGGCGATTATGCAAATTTAAATCGATGATGACCCACCGGGGCAAATGCTGAACCCTGCGTGGCTTCGGCTTGCTGTCTGAAAGGTCATTCACCGATAGAAAGTCGGTGTAAAAATGGAAGAAAAAGATTTTGAGAGATACTATTCTCTCATCGAAACCAATCAGCTCAAGCAGCTGAAAAATGAACTTACCGAAATGGCTTATCCCGATATCGCTGAGTTCATCATGAGCATCGAAGACGAGAAAACTGTTGTCAAGGTGTTCCGGATTTTACCGAAGGATATTTCTGCCGATGTTTTCGCTTATCTGGATTCCGACAGTCAGGAAATCATTGTAAGACTCATTACCGACCGGGAAATCGAACGGCTGATGGACGACCTTTACGTCGACGACGCCGTTGACTTTCTGGAAGAGGTTCCGGCAAACGTTGTCAGACGAGTTCTTGCGAACACAGACCGGGAAACCAGGGAAATCATCAACCGCTTTTTGAAATATCCCGAAAACTGTGCCGGGAGTGTCATGACGATCGAAATGGTGGAGCTTCACGACCGTCTTACCGTCGGCGAAGCCATCAAAAATATCCGGCGTACCGGTGTGGACAAGGAAACGATCTATACCTGCTACGTTATCGACGACAAACGGCATCTTGTCGGAACGATTCCGCTTCGTCGCCTGATTTTAAACGATGAAGACGAATATCTGACGGATATCATGTCCGACGACGAACAGCTGATCAGCGTCACAACCATGGACGACCAGGAGGATGTTGCCGCATTGGCGAAAAAATACGACCTTTTGTCCGTCCCTGTTGTTGACCGTGAAAACCGTCTTGTCGGAATTATTACGATCGACGATATCGTTGACATCATCGACGAAGAGGCCACCGAAGACTTTGAAAAGATGGCGAACCTTCGTCCGTCCGATGATGAATACCTGAAAACCAAAGTTTTAAAGCTTGCCAAAAACCGGATTCCGTGGCTGATGGTGCTGATGATCTCGTCAACACTTACCGGTCAGATTATCGAGGGCTTTGAGTCGAAGCTTGCCGCTGTTGCGGGACTTACGGCGTGTATTCCGATGCTGATGGGTACCGGCGGTAACTCCGGCAGCCAGGTTTCCACCCTGATTATCCGCGGACTCGCCCTCGGAGAAATCAAGGTCAAGGACTATTTCAAGGTTCTTTGGAAAGAAATCCGCGTTTCCATCATGGTCGGCTTCGCTTTGGGTGTCGTCAATGCACTTCGAATGTTCATCTTACGGTCAACTATCGGCAACGATGCTTCCAACAGCGTTATCCTTGTTGTCAGTCTTTCCGTCTGGTGCGTTGTCATTGTTGCCAAAATCATGGGCTGTACACTCCCGATTATCGCAAAGCTTTTGAAGCTTGATCCTGCGATGATGACGGGTCCTATGATCAGCACGGTTGTAGATGCTATTTCCCTTTTGATTTACTTTACCCTTGCCAACGCCATCATACCGTTTTGACGGAATTTAATCCGCTTGGAGGAATTGACTGTTGTTTAAAAAATTATGCTCGTTTATCAAAGGCTACTGGATCCTGACGATCCTGACACCGATCCTCGTGTTTGCCGATGCCATCATCGAAATTGAGCTTCCGAAGCTGATGGGCAATGTTACAGACTTGCTTTACGCCGTCGATCAGCAAGGGAAAGGTCCGCTGTATCTGAAGTTACTTGAGATGCTCGGCTTTTGTCTGCTGACCCTTGTGATCGGCTATATCGCCGCACGGTGCAGTGCAATCGCAAGCATGGGATTCAGCACGAATTTAAGAGGCGCCCTTTTCAACAAGGTTCAGGATCTTTCGTTCGAAAATATTGACAAAATCAAAATTTCGTCCCTTATCACAAGAATGACAAGCGACGTTTCCATGATTCAATCGATGTTCAGCAGTCTCCTTGTTCAATTCATAAAAGGACCGTATATTCTGATTCTTGCACTGATCAACGCCGTAAGGCTCAGCGCAAAGCTTTCGCACGTTTTTTACGTGGTTGTTCCTACGATTATTGTTGTTCTGGTCGTAATGGGCTTCATGCTCGTTCCGATGTTCAAG
>JALEYA010000139.1 GCA_022779945.1 Oscillospiraceae bacterium
CGGAACCGTTATCTGGAACGGACCGATGGGCGTTTCCGAATGGGAACACTTCGCAGCCGGTACCGTTGCCGTTGCAACCGCCATTGCTGAAAGCGGCGCAATTTCTATCGTCGGCGGCGGTGACTCCGCAGCTGCTGTTGCAAAGCTCGGTTTTGCCGACAAGATGAGCCACATTTCCACCGGCGGCGGTGCTTCTCTTGAATTCCTCGAGGGTAAGGATCTTCCGGGCGTAGTTGCTCTCAACGACAAATAATTAAAGTATTAAATATAAAGGAGATTTCCAAAATGAATAAGGCAGTTCGTAAAGCAGTTATCGCAGGTAACTGGAAAATGAATAAAACTCCGTCCGAGACCACCGCTCTCATTGGTGAGATGAAGCCGCTTGTCAAAGACGCTGACTGTGACGTTGTTCTTTGTGTTCCGTTCATTGACATTCCGGCAGCTATCGAGGCCGCTAAGGGCTCCAACATCAAAATCGGTGCCGAAAACGTTCACTTCAAGGCTTCGGGCGCTTACACCGGTGAGGTTTCCGCCGATATGCTCAAGGAAGCGGGCGTTGAATACGTTGTTATCGGTCACAGCGAAAGAAGAACTTACTTCGGCGAAACCGATCAGACCGTAAATCTTCGTTCCCTCGCCGCGCTGAACGCAGGCCTTAAGGCTATCATCTGCGTCGGCGAAACCCTTGAGCAGAGAGAACTCGGCTACACCGAAACAATTCTGAAGTTCCAGACCAAGATGGCTCTTACAAACGTTACAAAGGAACAGCTCAAGAACGTTATCATCGCTTATGAGCCTGTCTGGGCTATCGGTACAGGCGTTACCGCAACAGCTGACCAGGCAGACGAGGGCAACGGCTTTGTCCGTGCCGCTATCGCAGAAGCTTACGGCGCAGATGTTGCCGAAACCGTTACGATTCAGTACGGCGGCTCCATGAACGCCGGCAACGCTGATGAACTTGTTTCCAAGGTTAACGTTGACGGTGGTCTGATTGGCGGCGCTTCCCTGAAAGCTGTTGATTTCTCCAAGATTGTTGCAGCGGCAAGCAAATAATTCAAATCCACTTGGGCTGCTTACCGCAGCCCTTTTTTCGGTTTAGTTTATTCAGAAAGGTTTGATATACTATGAAAAAGACAGTGCTTCTTTGCATTATGGACGGCTTCGGCAAAAACGAGTCTGACTACGGCAACGCCATTGCTGCCGCCAATACTCCGAATCTTGACAAGCTGATGAGCGAAAACCCGATGACCTATATCGGCGCTTCCGGAATGGACGTCGGTCTTCCCGACGGTCAGATGGGTAACAGCGAGGTCGGACACACCAACATCGGCGCCGGTCGTGTTGTGTATCAGGAGCTGACAAGAATCACAAAGTCTATTCAGGACGGCGACTTCTTCGAAAACGAAGCGCTTGTCGGCGCGATGGAAAACTGCAAAAAGAACGGCTCCGCCCTTCACCTGATGGGTCTGATGTCCGATGGCGGCGTTCACAGCCACAATACCCACATGTATGCAATTGTTGAGCTTGCCAAGAGAATGGGCGTTGAAGACGTTTTTGTTCACTGCTTCCTCGACGGCCGTGACGTCCCCCCGGCTTCGGGAGCGGACTATGTTGCCGAAACAATCGAAAAGCTCAGGGAAATCGGTGTCGGCAAGGTTGCCACCGTTATGGGCAGATATTATGCCATGGACAGAGACAACCGCTGGGAGCGTGTTTCGAAGGCTTATGCCGCTATGGTTTATGGCGAGGGAATCAAGAACAGCGACCCTGTTGCCGCTATCCGTGCTTCTTACGAAACCGTTGACGAGGACGGAAAGAATCTGACAGATGAATTTGTTCTTCCGACCGTCTGCGCCGAAAACGCAACGATCAAGGCGAACGACAGTGTCGTTTTCTTCAACTTCCGCCCCGACAGAGCAAGAGAAATCACAAGAACCTTCGTTGACGAGGCTTTCACCGGCTTCGAAAGAAAGAACGGTTTCTTCCCGCTTTATTATGTCTGCATGACGCAGTATGACGCCACCATGCCGAACGTTCATGTTGCGTTCAAGCCCGAATCACTTACAAACACTTTTGGCGAGTATCTTGCCAACAATGGCAAGACGCAGCTTCGTATCGCTGAGACTGAGAAGTACGCTCATGTAACGTTCTTCTTCAACGGCGGCGTTGAAAAGCAGTACGAAGGCGAGGACAGAATCCTCGTTGCCTCTCCGAAGGTTCCGACTTATGATATGCAGCCCGAAATGAGCGCCTACGAGGTAACGGACAAGGTAGTCGAAGCGGTCAAGAGCGAAAAATATGACGCCGTCATCCTCAACTTCGCAAACTGCGACATGGTCGGTCACACCGGCGTTTTTGACGCAGCGAAAGCGGCTGTTGAAGCGGTTGACGCCTGCGTTGGCAAGGTTGCGGACGCGGTCAAGTCCATCGGCGGCGTGATGCTGATTACGGCTGACCACGGCAACGCCGACAGAATGTACGCCGAGGACGGAAGCCCGTTCACCGCTCACACAACGAACCCCGTCCCGTTTGTTGTAGTCAATTATCCGTGCGAAGTTCGTGATGGCGGCAAGCTTTGCGACATCGCTCCGACCATGCTCAAGATTATGGGACTCCCCCAGCCGGCGGAGATGACCGGAGAGAGCATTATTAAATAAAGCTTTTTAATAACGAAAGATCCTACCGGACAGTCGGTAGGATCCGTTTTTTAGTGAAAAGGTAAGAGTTTCGGTGGCTTTGCTTCGCAAAGCATGATAAGAGAGTTGACAAAATAAGAACAAGAGTATATAATTGTTAAAAATACATTAAGAGAGAGGTTATTATGGCTAAGAGTAAGCCCGTAAAGAGGAAAAAACGCAACAAGCCCTATCCCCCGCTGTCTTTGATTGATAAAACCATATATACAGTTTTAGGCGTTGTTTTTGCTGTGTCGGCATATTCGGCTATTTGGTTGTTTCCTTCTTTGCTGAAATTATTTGCATTCAGAGACAGTGCCGAGCTTGCCATTAATTATACTTCTCCTTTTTTAGGCTTTCCGCTTGTGGCACTTCTCAGCGTTTGTCTCGCCGTTATCGGCGGCGCGATATGCACCTGCAAAAGACCGATTGTCGGCAATAAAAAGGTTGATTATAATAACACATCAAAATACAGGAGCGTCAGACCGCTTTATCAGTTCAAAAGAAGTGTCAAGGAGAAAAACCGCAGGCTTGACAGAACAATCAAAGCAGTCGTGGGCGTGCTGTTTCTTCTGTCCGGGTTACTGTTCATGATCTCTTTTTTCGACCGATGGGTCATTACCGACAGCGCCGTTATAAAATATGACTGCTTGAACAGAGAGGCTGAAAAATATAGTTTTTCAGATGTAGAAGCCTATTCGATTGATTCGGTTTCAGATTCATGGCTGTCACTGCACTATTATTCGGAAAAGCAGAGTATCTGTCTCACCCTGAAACTCAAAAGCGGGGAAGAAATCGCGTTCACGGCAGAAGAAATCCGGGGCACCGAAGCTTTTGGAAAAATTGATACGCTGATAACGGCACCGAAAACCGTCGGAAGTGACGAATATCTTGAAAACTACATTCAATCCAAAAATCTTAGTGATGATGAAATTGAAATACTTTATCAATGCTTTGACAAAAACGGATAATTGAAAGCCGGAACCGCTGAAAAAAGCAGTTCCGGCTGTATTTATTTCGTTAGAAGATAGGTTCTTGTCTCATACGGCTTGGTGATGAATCCGTTATGAATTATCCGGCAGTTATCATAGTTCGACAGCACCAGCTCGGCGGACTTCATGTCGAAGTCAAACGGTGCGCGGAACGGTAACTCTGCTTCAGAGAAGCTGTTGATGACAAGAAGCTTTTGATTTTCGTAGGTTCTTATGTATGCGAAAATGTTCTTGTCGGTCGTGAGAAGCTCAAAATCACCGTATTTGACAATGTCGTGCTCCTTGCGGAATTTGAGTAACTTCCGATAATAGTTGAGAATCGAGTTTTCATCCTTTTCCGCCGCTTCGACGTTGATTTCGGTATAATTCGGGTTGACCTCGTCAAACCATGCCTTATCAGCCGTTGTAAAGCCGGCATTCTTTTCCGCGCTCCAATGCATCGGCGTTCTTGCGTTATCTCTTGAAGCATACATACATAATTTCATCGTGAATTTATCACTGAAGCCGAGCTTTCGGAACAGCGCATAGGTATTAATCGCCGAAACGTCCTTATAGCGGTCAATCGTCGGAATGTTGGCATTGAGCATACCGATTTCCTGACCCTGATAGATAAAAGGTGTACCGCTTTGTAGAATGTACATGGTCGCAAGCATTTTTCCGCTCTCTACCCTGTATTTTTCACTGCCGTAACGGCTGATGATTCTCGGCTGATCGTGGTTTTCGATATAAAGTGCATTCCATGCCTTGCCGTAAAGGTCGTTTTGCCATCTTGCATAGACCTTTTTCAGCTTCTGCGGCTTGAACTTCGTCTTGATCCAGTTCGTAATCACATTATCACAGGACATGTGCTCAAAATGGAACATCGTATTGAGAAGCTGACCGTCGCCCTCTTTGATAAACTCAAGGGCACGCTTCGTCGTCATCATCGGCGCTTCGCCTACGGTAAAGCAGTCATATTCATCGAGTACGTCCTTGAATTCCCTGAGATATTCTTTCAAATGCGGACCGTTCATATAGTGCTCGATTCCGGTCGCAGTCGGAAGCGGAAACCCGTTCGGAAGACCCGGCTTTTTCGAG
>JALEYA010000176.1 GCA_022779945.1 Oscillospiraceae bacterium
GGGGTTCTGACCTCCACCGCTCCGTTTATCTTATCTGTCGGTCAGTCGGTTCTCTTCTGCCTTCACTTGTTCTATTCTTCTACCTTTGCGCTAATGCCGCGCGGGCATTTACTTTCTTTCAGACGAAAAAGAAAGTAAACAGAGAAGTTCTTTTAGTGCGCATTTTCTCAGCCGAGTTTTTTCTCGCCTTGAGGGCGAGGAAAAAACTGCGGGTCGAAAATGCTATTGGTACTCTGTTCTATCGCCCCATATTCTTTGGAGTCAGGCATAGTGGGATTCCATTGAAAGGTACTAAGTTCTCTAACGGCTTTTCTGTGTCGGTCAGTCACAGCCCCTCAATGCCTGACGTGCCGTTGGTTTAATTTGGCTCTTTTTGTGACTCAGCTTTCAGTAAACAGGTAAGATTTCAATATACAGCAAAAGCAGGAGAGAACAAACTATCCGAAACATAATCACTGAGACCACACTTAGTGTTTTTCCTCCACGAAAAGCGTTCTTTGCTTACTTTCTGACGCGCCTGTCAGGCCGTTAGACGGCTTCACTGCCGCCGTGATTTCTGCTATGTTGGACTTTTTCTCCCGTGTAGGTGGTTTCTGCTAATTGGTAAGTGCCCGCGCGGCATTAGCGCAAAAGTAGAAGAATAGAACAAGTGAAAGCATAAGAGAACAGACTAACATTTACCTCTACAAACTAAAATTTACCACTCAGTTCACGGCTCGGGCTGTCAGCTTTCAATCAAGTGCCATGCACCCCGGCATTGGTGTCGCCACGCGACCGGCTCGGGCACTCAGCTTTCAATTAAGCACCATGACACCCGGCATTGGTGTCGCCTTGCGACCGACAAACTAAAATTTGCCGACCTGCTCACGGCTCGGGCACTCAGCTTTCAATCAAGCACTGTGTACCCCCGGCATTGGTGTCGCCACGCGACCGACAAACTAAAATTTACCGCACAGTTTTCAACTGCACGGTAAAAAGAAAATCCTTGAATTGTAAAAACCTTACTCTTTGTACCCCAAAACCCTCAATGCATTGAGAATCGCGATCACCGAAACACCGACGTCGGCGAAAACCGCCGCCCACATATGCACAATTCCGAATGCTACAAGCAAAAGAACCGCAAATTTCACAAAAAGGGCAAAAGAAATATTCTGTCTGACAATGCGAAGCGTTTTTGCCGAAATTCGCATCGCTGTACCGAGCTTCGACGGCTCGTCGGTCATGATGACGATGTCGCTCGCTTCGATTGCGGCATCCGAGCCGACACCGCCCATGGCAATTCCGATATCGGAAAGCGCCAGCACGGGCGCGTCATTGATGCCGTCACCGACAAAGACAAGTTTTTCGTTCTTCTTCTGCGCTTTGATGAGTGCTTCGGTTTTTTCGACCTTGTCCGCCGGTAAAAGTTCGGCGTGAAATTCATCAATGCCGACTTGTTTTGCCACCTTTCCGGCGATCGTCTTGCTGTCGCCTGTGAGCATGACGGTTTTTTTGATTCCGAGCGCTTTCAGCATTTCAATTGCTGTTTTTGCGTCGGATTTGATTTCGTCCTCGATAAGAATATAACCGAGATATTGCCCGTCACGGCTGACATGAACTGCTGTGCCCGAAACGTTTTCGTCCGCTTTTATGCCGAGAGAGTGCATCAGTTTCCGGTTTCCTGCGGCGCACGGTTTTCCGTCAAGCTTAACCGTGACGCCGTGACCCGCTTTTTCCTCGCAGTCGGTGATTCTTGCTTTATCAATTTCCTTGCCGTAAGCTTTCGTGACCGAGACCGAAATCGGGTGGTTGGAATTGCTTTCGGCATAGGCGGCTGTTTCAAGCAGCTCGCTTTCATGGCAATTGTTCGGTACAATACGGCTGACCTTGAACACGCCTTTTGTTAAGGTACCCGTTTTGTCAAAAACAACGGTTCTTGCTTTGGCAAGATCCTCTAAATGATTGCTGCCTTTAATCAGCACACCGTTTTTTGACGCAGCACCGATACCGCCGAAGAAGCTTAACGGAACGGAAATGACAAGCGCACACGGACAGGAGGTGACAAGGAAGGCCAATGCCCGGTAAACCCATTTTGAAAGGTCGGAAAAGCCGGTAAAAATCGGAGGGATAAACGCCAGAAGCAGAGCGGCACCGACAACGGCGGGTGTGTAATACCGGGCGAATTTTGTAATGAAGCTTTCGCTTGTTGCTTTGTTATCGGCGGCATTTTCGACAAGGTCAAGGATTTTACTGACGGTTGACTGCTCGAATTCTTTCGTGACGCTCGCTTCGATAAGTCCGCTCAAATTAATGCTTCCGCTCAGGATCTCGTCACCCTCTTTCGCTTCTCTCGGAAGCGATTCCCCTGTAAGACTTGACGTGTCAAGGGTTGTGCTGCCGTTTACGATCACAGCGTCAAGCGGAACTCTTTCGCCGGGCTTGATGACAATAAGGTCGCCGACTTGTACGTCGTAAGGATCCTCCTGCGTGATTTCATCGCCGTGCTTCACGTTCGCATAATCGGGACGGATATCCATAAGCTCGGCAACGGATTTTCTCGACTTGTCAACAGCGTAGTCCTGAAACAGCTCGCCGACCTGATAAAAAAGCATGACCGTCGCTCCCTCGGGACACTCCCCGATGATAAAAGCACCAACGGCGGCAATGGACATCAGAAAGTTTTCGTCAAAAACCTGACCTTTAAAAATGTTTCGGACAGCGTTTATCAATACGTCCGCTCCGCCTAATAAAAGCGAAATAAGAAACAGAATAAACGCAATATTGACCGAAAATTGTTTGACAATAAACCCGGCGATCAGGAATACCGCCGCCGAAAGAATCCGGATAAGCTGTTTTTTCTGACTGCTCATACATGGTCACCCTTTCTTGAAGCCTGTTATGCTCTTTTTACTTCAACGTCCGGCTCGTACTTATGGATGATAGCGGTTGCTTCTTGGATGATTTCGTCCATTTTGTCGTCCGCCGCCTCAATGGTCATTCTGGTTGTCATGAAGCTGACGGTTACCTTTTCAACGCCGGGAAGCTTAGCGATGGCTCTTTCCATTTTGGCTGCACAGTTGGCACAGTCAAGTCCGACAAGTCTGAAGCTCTTTTTCATAATTGAACGCTCCTTATATTTTAGTATATGCTGAAAGTATTTGGTTAAACAATTGAACAACTGTTCAACCTTGACTGCATTATAGTTGAACAACCGCTCAACTGTCAAGAGGCTTTTGTATTTTTTTATAAATTCGGCAAAGTAACCATAAACAGCAGTGTTTTTTTGTATATATATGAGCAGATTTTATTTGTTGACGTTCTTTCAAAAAAAATTTACGGTTTGTTCAGTTTTGCCGAAGTCGGGTAGACGGAAAACGATTGACTTTTTCCTGTGTTTGGTGATACAATAATATGAAAAATTTTGATTTTGAAACGGAGGGTATCTTCATGAACGATATAAATTCACTTTATAAGTTGTGGAAAGAAAAGGCCGTCGGCGACCCCGATCTTGTCGGTGAGCTTGCAGAGATTGACGGAAAAGAAGACGAAATATTAGACCGCTTTTATAAAAACCTTGAATTCGGTACGGCGGGACTTCGAGGTGTGATCGGCGCAGGAACCAACAGAATGAACATCTATACGGTCGGACAGGCAACGCAGGGACTTGCCAGCTTTCTTTTGGAGGAATACGAAAGTCCGTCGGTTGCGATCGCTTACGACTCAAGAATCAAGTCCGACACCTTTGCCCGTTATGCCGCCGGTGTCCTTGCCGCAAACGGTATCAAGGTGTATTTTTACCCCGAGCTTGTTCCGACACCGATGCTGTCGTTTGCCGTAAGACGGCTCGGCTGCAAATCCGGTATCATCATCACCGCAAGCCACAATCCGGCCAAGTACAACGGCTATAAGTGCTACGACCCCGAGGGCTATCAGATGACCGATGCCGCGGCAGATAAAACCTATTCCTATATTCAGAAAACTGATATGTTTGCCGATGTGAAAACACTTGACTTTGAAGAGGGCGTCAAAAGCGGTCTTATCGAATATATCGGACAGGATATTATCGACGAGTTTTACGAAAACGTCGAAAAATGCTGTCTGAGTAAGGATATTTGCAAGAATACCGACCTGAAGGTAATTTACTCGCCGCTGAACGGAACGGGCAACAAGCACGTTCGCCATATGCTTTCAAAAATCGGCATCAAGAACGTCAGTGTTGTCAAAGAGCAGGAATTGCCGGACGGAAACTTCCCGACCTGTCCGTATCCGAATCCGGAAATCCGTCAGGTTTTTGAATGTGCGCTTGAGATGACCAAAACCGACAAGGCTGACTTGTTACTCGCAACTGACCCCGACTGCGACAGAGTCGGAATTGCCGTGCTGAACGGTGACGAATACGAGCTGATGACGGGCAACGAAGTCGGTGTGCTTCTTACCGAGTATCTGCTTTCAAGAAGAAAAGAGCTCGGCACCCTCCCCGAAAATCCGATTATCGTCAAATCCTTTGTGACAACAAGCCTTGTCAACGCCGTTGCCGCAAAATACGGTGCCGAAACGGTCGAGCTTCTTACCGGCTTCAAGTATATCGGCGAGTGCATCACCAAGCTTGAAGCAAAGTGCGAGGAAAACCGCTTTGTTGCCGGTATGGAGGAAAGCTACGGCTATCTTGTCGGAACACACGCAAGAGATAAGGATGCCGTTGTGGCTTCGACGATGATCTGCGAAATGGCGGCTTATTATAAATCAAAAGGCAAGAGTCTTTACGAAGTGATGCAGGACATCTACCGTGAATACGGAATGTACCTCAACCGTGTTCTGAACTTTGCCTTTGAGGGCGCGGCCGGCATGTAAAAAATGAAGTCGATCATGGACACGCTTCGCCGTAATGCCCCGTCGGAAATCGGCGGCATGAAGGTGCTTGCCGTTGCCGACTTTTTAAAGAGTGAAACGCTTGATACCGAAAGCGGAAAAGTGACGCCGATCGATCTTCCGAAGTCGAACGTCCTTTCGTATGTTCTTCCGTCGTCAAACGGCGTGATCGTAAGACCGAGCGGAACCGAGCCGAAAATCAAGGTCTACCTTACCGCCTGTGCAAAGACTAAGGAAGAAGCGGAAAAGACAGCCGGAACCCTTGGCAACGATATGGAAAAATATTTGAAATAAGGAGAGTGAAAGTGCTATGATGCCGAAAAAGATGATTCGTATTATCAGCATAATTCTTGCCGGACTGATGGTGCTGAGTGTGGTTGCTGTCCTTGTTAACGTAATTGCCGTTGACGAAAACGCTTATCTCAGCGTCGTTCCGACGGGTGACAACGATCTTGACTACATTGTTCCGATTGCTTTGATTGCAGTGGCGGCAATTGCCGTTGTGGTTTGCCTTGTTCTCCCAAAGATTAAAAAGAATAAAAGCTGATTATCTGAAGGCAATCTCTAAAAACATCCCGGCATTCGTCATAATACCCAAATAATGCCGTCTTTGTCGTTAAAAATCCTTGAAATACACAGAGTATTCCTACGGATTTTTGCCTGAAATCCGACATCATTTGTGCATTATGCCAAACGCCTTGAGTTTTTAGAGATTGCCTGAAAATAAATAGACAAAACAGCGTAAAACGGTGCTTTTTTGTTGAAATCAAACAAGAAGCACCGTGATTTTTTTATGTAAAATGTTGTTAACAATCTGTTGATAAACCGATAACATTGTGATAAAATGACTTGGTAACTCATTCGAAAGGAAGAAAGAAAATGAAGAAAACAAGAAAACTGTTGGCTGTGCTTCTGTGCGCAGTTATGCTGCTGACCTGCACATCGGCTGCTTTAGCGGCTGAGGGGGAAAAATACACCGAATACCCGGTCATTATTGTTCCCGGCTACTCGTCCTCCTGGATGTACAAAGAGGGCGAACACGGCGAAAAAATCCATGTCTGGGGAATTGATATGAACGATGTCGGCGAAAGAGTCCTGAAGAGAATCGTTGATCTCGGTCACGGACTTGGTGCTCTCACGCAGGGCAATGCCAAGAAAATCGCCACGACCGTCGGCGAAGAAGTTGTGGATATGCTCGGCGATATGGCGTGTAATCCCGACGGAACAAGTAAGACCAACCTGAAAAGATACTGCGTAACGGCCGAAGAAAGCTGTAGTGCGAACCTTCAGGAGCTTTATCCCGACGGACGATTCCAGCATGAGCCGGAAATTATGGGTGAATATGCCAACTACATCGGAAAAGAGAACATTTTTAACTTTAACTGTGACTTCAGAATGGGCGCTGTTGCCTGCGCAAACCAGCTGAATACCTTTGTTCAGTCTGTCAAAGAATACACAGGCAAAGACAGGGTAAACATTCTCGCTGTTTCTCACGGCGGACAGGTTTCCGGTACTTATCTGACCCTTTTCGGCGATCAGGGTGATATCAATAACGCAGTTCTGACCGTTCCGGCTCTCGGTGGCGCAGGTCTTGCCTACGATGTTTTCAACGGTGATATTAACTTTGACGAAAAAGGACTTTTCGAATTTGTTGAGCACGGCAAGATGGAGGAAACCGATTATAACTGGCTTGTCAAAGCCGAAAAGCTTGGCTTCCTTGATGATATCGTCAACAATCTTCTTCCCTATATCTGGGATGTCTTAGGTTATTGGGGCAGCATGTGGGATTTTGTTCCGACCGAGTATTACGAGGATATGAAGGCTAAGCGCCTTGATCCTGTCGAAAGCGCAGCACTTATCGAAAAGAGTGACTATATGCATTATCAGGTAATGCCCGAATTCGCAAACGGTTTCAAGAGAGCCGAGGCGGCAGGCAGTCACGTTTCGATTATTGCCGGCTACGACAATAAGGTTATCACCGGACTTCCTGAAAGCTCGGATTCGATCATTACCATCGCTTCTTCTACCGGTGCAACTGTGGCACCTTTGGGACAGAGATTTGCGGACGGCTATACACAAAAGGTTGACACCGGCTTCTATCAGGTTTCCCCGTCGATGACGATTGATGCTTCCACCTCTTATATGCCGGAGCATACATGGTTTGTTGAAAACCTTTATCATGGC